>JBFYSG010000139.1:0-7013 GCA_041301835.1 Chloroflexota bacterium
GCAGGCGCGGCTGGTGGTGACCGACGAACTGCGGGAACGACTTGGAGACGTTGGTCCACTCGGTGAAACCCCTGCCCCACCACTCGTCGTTCTCGGGGATGGGATGGTACTGGGGCAGGTAGAAGGCAACCAACCGGAGGGAGGCATGTTCCGGTGCCGCCCGCCCTGCCGCCAGTGGGACGTACTCCGCGCCGGTCTCACCGTTCGAGACCCGCTGCAGGTGGTTGTAGAGTTCCAGGTACCTCGCTGAGGCTGGCGCCACCGGGAGGGCTGGCGCCAGGGCAGCACCTGCCGCCTGGGATAGGGCTGCCGACGGCAGGGCTGCCGACGGCAGGGCTGCCGGCGGCAGGGCTGACGGCGGGGTGCGGATCTGCGCGGCGAGGTCCCTGCCGCGCCCGCGCAGGCGGCGGAAGAGGGCGACGGGTCCCTCGCTGAACAGGACCCGCGATCCGGTGACGAGCAGGGTATAGAAGCGCCGCCGGCGCGAGCCATACGGCAGGTGCTTCTCGATCCACAGGCGGTAGCGGTTCAACAGGCGCACGACCAGGCTTTCTTGCAGTTCCCGCAGGCTGCCTTCGGCGTGGGTAAGGCGGCGCTGCAGCGCCAGCGACTCCGCCTCCGCCTGGGCGTGCACAGCCTGCACCGTGCGCTCTTTCTCAGCCACCTGCGCCATCAGGTCCTGCTCTGCCTGCTCCTTTTGCGCCAGTTGTTCCGCCAGCGACCGGGCGGCTTGCTCCTGCTCTGCCAGGCGGTTGGAGATCTGCTCGATCTGGCGTTCCAGCCCGGAGACCTGCGCCATCAGGGCGCGCACCTTGTGCTCCTGCCCGGCGGCATCCGCGAGCAGTGCCTCGCGCCGGGCGATCAGGGCAAAGACATCCAGGTCACCGTCGTCTTTCACCGTCGTGGCGATGTTATGGATGGATGTGGCATGGTACTTGCGGTGGTCGCGGGTGATCGGCTCCTGCCCGCCCACCACCAGGCGCATGCCAAGCACGTTCTGTTCCGGGGAGGCTTTGCGCAGGATGCACAGCGAGTTGACGAACTCGACCGAATGCAGACCCGCCAGCACGAATGGATCGAAATGGACCTCGAATTCCCGGGCGTAGTCCTCAAGGATGGCGGTACTCGGCTGGTTGACCCGCCAGTGCTCATAATTGACCACGTCGGCGAGGCGTTTGAAAAAAGACATGGCAGAGAGCGGGTCATGCAGCCCACCCTGGAAATCCTGCCAGTAACTGGCGTGCATGTCCTCGACCACGTAGATGCCGCCCGGGCGCATGAGTGGGAAATAGCGGGCGAAGGAACGCACCATGTCCGCAGACATGTGTGAACCATCATCGATCAGGATGTCAAAGGCGGGGATGTGCGCCGCAATGCGCGCCTGGCAATCGTCCGTGTTGGCATCCCCGACCACCACGGCGATGCGCGGGTCGGAGAACTGCAGGCTGGCGCAGGCGGGGGTCAGGTCGCAACCAACGATCTTGCGCGCCCGGCTGAAATAAGCCGCCCAGACCTCCAGCGAGCCGCCGTTCTGGATGCCGATCTCGAACAGGTCCAGCGGCTGGCGGCGGTAGGGGGCGAACAGGCGCTCCCATTCATCCAGGTAGAACGACCATTTGTCGGTTAATTTGCCGCTATGCCCTTCGAATAGTTCCCGGATCGTTTTATGCATCCTGTTTCCATCCAATGCGATCAGGTCCATGCCAGCGGCAGGGTCTCCTGCCAGGGTGGCAGGCGCAGGTTGAAGGTGGTCTCGAACCGGCTGCAATCCAGCGCGGAGAAAGCCGGGCGCGCCGCGGGGGCGGGGAATTCCGTCGAGAGCGCAGGTTCCAGGTGCCGGCAGACCTGCTCGGCGCGGTGCGGGTCGGCGGCAAGGATCGCCTGCGCCCACTCGTAGCGCGAAGCACAGCCCCCACCGGCGGCATGGTAGATGCCGCTTTTTTCCAGCAGGCTGGCATACGGGTCGGGCGCGGCGCCCGCCAGCGCCAGCACGGTCACCTGCGCCAGCAGGCGCGCCCAGGTGGGGCTGCCGACCTGGTCGGTGACGGCGCGCAGGCTTTCCTGCTGGCGGCTGAGCGCCAGCATGCGGCTGACGAAACCAGCCCCCCGCAGGCTGTACAGCCAGGAGGTGCGCAGGACGAGGGCGGCGCCGCCCGCCGCCAGCACCGCCTGTTCCCCCTCCAACTTGGTCTGCCCGTAGACGCTGAGCGGGTTGGGGGTGTCGTCCTCGCGGTAGGGCGCCCCCTTGCGCCCGTCGAAGACGAAGTCGGTGGAAAAATGCACCAGCACCGCCTTCAGGCGGCGGGCAGAGTCCGCCATGACCGCCGGGGCGAGGGCGTTCACCTGGCGCGCCAGCTCCGGTTCCGCCTCGGCGCGGTCCACGGCGGTGTAGGCGGCGGCGTTGAGGATCACCCCGGGATGCACCGCCTGGATGCGTTCAGCCAGCGCGGCGCGGTCGCACAGGTCCAGTTCGCCGACATCCAATGCGGTCACTTCCCCCAGCGGCAGCGCCAGCCGCCGGAGTTCCCAGCCCAGTTGCCCGTCCGCGCCGAAGATCAGGATGCGCATCTAGAGCTCGTCCTCTTCCAGGTGGCGCAGGTAATCGCCGTAGGAATTGCTGATCTCGTCCGCCAGCCGGAGCAGTTGGGGGCGGTCGATGTAGCCCATGCGGAAAGCCACCTCCTCCGGGCAGGCGATCATGACCCCCTGGCGCTCCTCCATGACCTGGATGAAGATCGCCGCCTGGAGCATGGCGTGGTGCGTGCCGGCATCCAGCCAGGTGAAGCCGCGTCCCAGCGGTTCGACCTGCAGCTGCCCCATCTCCATGTAAAGGCGGTTGAGGTCGGTGATCTCCAGTTCGCCGCGCCGCGAGGGCTTGAGACCAGCCGCCAGTTCCACCACGCGCCGGTCGTAGAAGTAGATGCCGGGTACGGCGTAGTGCGAGCGGGGTTGGGCGGGTTTCTCCTCGATGCTCAGCACGCGCCGCTGTTCATCGAACTCGACGATGCCGTAGCGCTGGGGGTCGTTGACCGGGTAGGCGAAGATGTGCGCGCCCTGCTGCAGCGCGGCGCATTTGCCCAGTTTTTCCGGCAGACCGCTGCCAAAGAAGATGTTATCGCCCAGGATGAGGCAGGCGGGTCCGCCCGCCAGGAATTCGCGCCCGATGAGGAATGCCTCCGCCAGCCCGCGCGGCTCAGCCTGTTCGGCATAAGTGAAGGAGACACCCCACCTGCTCCCGTCGCCCAGCAGGCGGCGGTAGAGCGGCAGGTCTTCGGGTGTGCTGATGATGAGCATCTCGCGCAGACCCGCCAGCATGAGCGTGGCGATGGGGTAATAGACCAGCGGCTTGTCATAGACCGGCAGCAGCTGCTTGCTCAGCGCAAAGGTTGCCGGGTAGAGCCGGGTGCCCTTGCCGCCTGCCAGTACGATACCTTTCATGCTTTGCCTCCGCGCCGGGAATAGTTCGCCTCGATCCAGCCCTGGAAATCCTGCCCCGCCCCCACCCGCTCCACCCAGTCGCGGTGCGCCAGGTACCAGCGTACGGTCTGCGCCAGCCCCTGCTGCAGGCTGTGGCGCGGCTTCCAGCCCAGTTCGCGGGCGATGCGGCTGGCATCCATGGCGTAGCGCCGGTCGTGCCCGGGGCGGTCGGGGACGAAGGCGATCAGTTTGCGGTGCGGGCGGTGGGGCGAATCGGGCGCCAGGCGGTCGAGCAGGTCGCAGATCGTCTCCACGATCGCCAGGTTGGCAGGCTGGTTGCCCCCGCCCAGGTTGTAGGTCGACCCAGCCGCGCCGCGCCGCAGCACCAGGCAGATCGCCTCGCAGTGGTCCGCCACGTAGAGCCAGTCGCGCACCTGCTGACCATCGCCGTACACCGGCAGGGGTTTGCCCTGCAGGGCATTCAGGATCATCAGCGGGATGAGTTTTTCGGGGAACTGCCAGGGACCGTAATTGTTCGAGCAGTTGGTCAGGGTGCAGGGCAAGCCGTAGGTGTGCCCGGCGGCGCGCACCAGGTGGTCGCTGGCGGCTTTGGAGGCGGCATAGGGCGAGTTGGGCGCGTACGGGCTGTCCTCCGTCCAGGCGGGTTCCCCGGGCTGGAGCGAGCCGTAGACCTCGTCGGTGGAGATGTGGTGGAAGCGCAGCGGGTGGTCCTTCACGCCCTGCTCCACCTGCCAGTACTGCCGGGCGGCTTCCAGCAGGGTGAAGGTGCCCAGGATGTTGGTGCGCACGAAGGCGGCGGGCGCATGGATGGAGCGGTCGACATGCGATTCGGCCGCGAAATGGACGATGGTGTCGATGCGCTGCTCGTGCAGGATCGCATCCACCAGCTCGCGGTCGCAGATATCGCCGTGCTGGAAGGTGTGGCGCCGCGCGCCGGGCAGCCGCTTCAGGTTCTCCAGGCTGCCGGCATAGGTCAGCAGGTCGAGCGAGTGCACCCTGACCTGCGGCTCGGCTTGGAGCAGGTGGCGCACGAAGTTGGAACCGATGAACCCGGCGCTGCCGGTGACGAGCACGTTACGCATAGGTCTCCGCCTGTGCCAGCGGCGTGCCGGCGGCATCCTTCGCCGAGAGCAGGGGCGCCTGCCCCGGCTTCAGCCCCCAGTCGATGCCCAGGGCGGGGTCGTTCCACAGCAGGGTGCGCTCCCACTGCGGGGCGTAATAATCGCTGGTCTTGTAGAGCACGTCGGCACGCGCGCTCAAGACCAGGAAACCGTGCGCGCAGCCCGGCGGCATCCACAGCTGGGTCTTGTTCGCCTGCGAGAGGCGGGCGCCGAACCAGGCGCCGAAGGTCGGGCTGCTGCGGCGCAGGTCCACGGCAACATCCAGGACTTCGCCGTGCACGACGCGCACCAGCTTGCCCTGCGGCTGGCGCAGCTGGTAATGCAAGCCGCGCAGCACGCCGCGCCGCGAGTGCGAATGGTTGTCCTGCACAAAGTCCACCGGCAGCCCCGCCCGGGCGAAGTCGCTGGCGCGGAAGGTTTCCATGAAGAAGCCGCGCTCATCCTGATAGACCTGCGGCTGGATGAGCATGACCCCGGGGATGGGGGTGGGCTTAATCTCCACGCGGACCTCCGGGTTCAGGCGGCACGACTCTCCAGGTACATCTTCGCCACCTCATCCGCCCCGCCCTCGGCGGCGATGCGCCCGTGGTCGATCCAGATGGCGCGCGTGCACATGGCACGGATGCGGTCGAGGGCATGCGAGACCACCACCACGGCGATGCCCGCCGAGCAGAAATCGGCAATGCGCTGCTCGGCTTTGCCGCTGAACTCGCTGTCGCCCACCGAGAGCACTTCGTCGATCAGCAGGATATCCGGCTTGACATCCGTGGCGATGGCGAAGCCCAGCCTGCCGACCATGCCGGTGGAATAGGTGCGGATGGGGGCATCGATGAAATTGTGCAAGCCGGAAAACTCGACGATGGCGTCAAAGCGCTCCTGCATCTGCTGGCGCGAGAAACCCAGCAGGGCGCCGTTGAGGAACACGTTCTCGCGCCCGGTCAGTTCGGGGTGGAAGGCGGCGCTGATCCCCAGCAGGGGCGCCACCCGCCCGCAGGTCCACACCCGCCCGCTGCCGGGCGGCAGGACGCGCGCGACAACCTTCAGCAGGGTGCTCTTGCCCGCCCCGTTGGCGCCGATCACGCCCAGCACCTCACCGGCGCGCACCTGCAGGTTGATACCGCTCAGCGCCTGGAAATCGATGTACTCCAGGCGGCGCTGTACCAGCCGGATGGCGTACTCCTTGAGGCTGTGGATGCGTTCGCGCGGCAGGCGGTAGCGCACCGTCACATCCTGCAGGCGGATGCGGTCGGAGGTGGTCAGCTCGCCCGCGGGCAGGATCTGGGCATCAGGTTCGGTACGCAAATTCCGATTCCTTCCGCGAGAAGCCCCACCAGCCGACCAGCAGGGTGATGACCGCGATGAGCAGCGCCGGCAGGAACTCCTGCCAGGTGGGCAGGCGCCCGTCAAAGGTCGGCAGGCGGAACAACTTGATGAGGTAGTACATGGGGTTGGCGCCGGTGATGATCAGGCGCAGGTTTTCGGGCAGCAGCGCTTCCGGGTAGATGATCGGGGTCAGGTACATCCAGGCGACCAGGATGATCTGGTACATGTCGCTCACGTCCGGGAAGTAGATGCCCACCGTCGCCAGCAGCAAGCCCACCCCCAGCGAGAAGCACGCCAGCAGGAGCATCGGGATGGGCAGGTAGAGCGCCGTCCAGCGGATGGGCACGCCGGTGACGATCATCACCAGCAGGAGCGGGACGATGGAGAGCGCCAGGTTCACCAGCCCGGTTCCGATCGCCGAGATGGCGAACACGCTGTGCGGGATGTAGATGTTGTGCAGCAGCCTGACCCCCCAGCGGTAACCGCTCACCACGGCTTGCGTGGCTTGCGAGAAGAAGGTCCAGGCGATCAAGCCGCTCAGCAGGTAGGCGGCAAAGTCGGGACCGGCGCGCATGATGTTGGAGAAGACCAGCGCCATCACCAGCATCATCCCCAGCGGGTGCAGCATGGTCCACAGGATGCCCAGGAAGGAGCGCTTGTAGCGCGAGACGATGTCGCGCCGCACCAGGTGGGCGATGGCGTTGCGGTAGCGCAGGGCTTCGCGCAGTTCCAGCCACGGCTTGAAACCGCGGCGGGAGGAATCGTACACTGGCAGGGGACCGGATGTGCTCATCAGCGTGTACCCATACCCGCCGGGGATGCCGGGCAGGCGGCAGGACAGGATGGAAATGAGTATACCATGCTCAAAAAGGACCCGTCCCCGCCCCGGGTCAGTCCTTGCGCGAGCCGATCACCTTTTCACGGCGGAACAGGTTCAGGATCAACGCCGCGAGGAACTTGATCCAGATGAGGGCATACAGCATCCAATTGAACAGGAACAGGCTGGGACGGGCGAAGTGCTTGCGGTAATACAGGTAATACGAGCGGTGCCATTCGTACAGCGAGCGGTAGGGATGGACACCCGCCCCGCCCTTGCCGCCGAAATGCGTGATGCGGGCGGCAGGCAGGTAG
>JBFYSG010000144.1:0-5323 GCA_041301835.1 Chloroflexota bacterium
AGGTGGCAGCAGAGACCGGCAGCGCCTACCTGGTGAGCCGCACCCTTTCTTATGAAGCCGCGGATGAGACCACCGTGCAGTGGTGGGGGCGCCCGGGCTATATCGACCCGACCTTTGTGAGCAATTTCCATTTCCCCCTGCCCGAGCATCTGTGGGGCGAGATCCCGGCGGATCAACTGGCGGACAGCGATGCCGCCTCGCTCAACCCGGCAGGCTGGGGTCCGTATGTCATTGAGACGTGGGACAGCGGCGACTCGATCACCCTGGTCAAGAACCCGCATTACTTCCGCGCCGGCGAGGGGCTGCCCGCGATCGACCGGCTCACCTTCCGTTTCACCCCCGACCCCGAGGCGGCGGTCGCCGCCCTGCTGGCGGGTGATTGCGACCTGATCGATCCCAGTGTGAACCTCGACGCCCAGACCGGCATGCTGCTCTCGCTTGAAGATGAGGGACAGTTGGATGCCGCCTTCGTGGTCACGCCGGTGATGGAGCAGTTGGTGTTCGGCATCCTGCCGGCGGAATACGATAACGGCAACAACCCGGCGTACGACCGCCCGAATTATTTTGGCGACGCACGCGTGCGCCAGGCGGTTGCGCTGTGCATCGACCGCCAGCAGATCATCGACACCGTGCTGTACGGGCTTTCAAGCGTGCCGGGCTCGTACGTGCCCGACGGGCACCCCCTGCATGACCCATCCGTGCTGCCCGCCGGATTCGATGTCGCCGCCGCCAGCGCCCTGCTGGAAGAGGCGGGCTGGCGCGATGTGGATAACGATCCGCTCACCCCGCGCCAGGCGTGGGGCGTGGAGAAGGTCGCCAGCGGCACGCCTTTCACGGTGACCTACCTGACCACCGGCGCCGTCCAGCGCCTGCAGGTCAGCACCCTGGTGGCAGACTCGCTGGCGCTGTGCGGCATCCAGGTGGAGCTGACCTACCTGGACCAGGCTGAATTGTACGCCCCGGGACCTGATGGTCCGCTGTTCGGGCGCGCCTTCGAACTGGCGGAGTACGCCATGGGCACCCTGGGGCTGGAACCGCCGTGTGAATGGTTCACCACCTCGGAAGTGCCCGGCTCCGGCAACGACTGGGTGGGAACCAATTTGAGCGGCTTCAGCGCACCGGCGTTCGATGCCGCCTGCGCCACGGCGCGCCAATCCCTGCCCGAGGAGAGCGCCCATGCCGAGGCGTACCGGCAGGCGCAGGCGCTGTTCGCCCAGGACCTGCCCAGCCTGCCGCTGTACTGGCGCATCCAGACCAGCGCCGCCAGCCTGGCGGTGTGCGGCTATGCCCCGGATGCCACCGCCTCGAGCGCCCTGTGGAACATCGAATCAATGGGCGTCGGCGCCGACTGCACGCCCTAAAAATACCCCTCTGCAGTATTATGACAAATGTCCCGCGATGGGAAGCGGGACACTTGACTTTTCATCTCTCTTGTGTTAATCTTCTTAAAGCCTCTGCGGGTAGTTTGCTTGGCAGCGGCAATTTTTAGCAAAGGAGGTGATTCTCGGGAGAAGGCCTCACAGTTTTTCTCATTTAAACAATCGTTCAACCTATTTCACCCACAATAATCTGGAGGAGTAAGAAATGTCACGTAACCGCTTTATGCTGGTTATTGGTCTGCTGGTTGTCGCCAGCATGATCCTTTCCGCCTGCGGCGGCGAGGTTGTGGAAACCCCGGTTGTAACCGCGGAACCCACCGAAGCCCCCGTTACCCGCACTGGCGCCTGGGTTGATCAGATCGTCTTCACCGGTATCGATCAGGCTGAAGCCGCTGTCACCCAACTGCAGGCTGGCGAGATCGATGTCTACGCCTATGGCGTCGCCGACGCGGTGCTCTTTGAGACCGTCAAGGCTGACCCCGCCCTGTCCTACACCACCTCATTCGGTTCCTACACCGAGATCACCTTCAACCCGTCGGGTCCTGAATTCCAGGATGGCCGCCTGAACCCGTTCAGCGTTGCCAAGATCCGCGAAGCCGTCAACAGCCTCATGGACCGCAATTACCTGGCGCAGGAGATCTACGGTGGCTTGGGCATCCCGAAGTTCACCTCCCTGAACGCGAACTTCCCGGACTATGCCCGCTACGTTGCCACCGCCCGCGAGATCGAAGCCAAGTATGCCTACGACCTCGATGGCGCCAAGGCAATCATTGACGCCGAGATGACCACCCTGGGCGCTGAGATCGTGGATGGCAAGTGGAACTACGGTGGTGCCCCGGTCGTGATCATCGGCATCATCCGCACCGAGGACGAGCGCATGCAGATTGGCGATTACATCTGCGCGCAGTTCGAAGCCATTGGCTTCACCTGCGACCGCCAATACAAGACCCGCACCGAAGCCTCCCCGATCTGGAACGGCTCCGACCCGACCGAGGGACAGTGGCACTTCTACACCGGCGGCTGGATCACCACCGCAGTCAGCCGCGACGACGCCACCAACTTTGGTTACTTCTACACCAACCTGGGCTCCGGCTCACCCCTCTGGCAAGCCTACGTCAACAGCGAAGAGTACTATGATATCTGCCTGAGCTTGTGGACGAATGACTTCACGACCATGGAAGAACGCGGCGAACTGTTCGCCCGCGCCATGGTGCTTGCCAACGAGGAAAGCCAGCGCGTTTGGCTCATCGACCAGATCTCCTTCTCCCCGCAAGTTGCCGACCTGGAAGTCACCTATGACCTGGCTGGCGGCGTTGCCGGTGCCGTGATCTACCCCTACACCATTCGCTTCAAAGGCGAAGAAGGTGGTGTCGTGCGTTGGGCTCAGCCCGGCGTGCTGATCGACCCCTGGAACCCGATTGGCGGCTCCAACTGGGTCTATGACACCTCCGTCTACCGCGCAACCACCGACTGGGCGACCATTTCAGATCCCTATACGGGTCTTGCCTGGCCGCAGCGCATCGAAGGCGCCACCATCACCGCCAAGACCGGTCTCCCGATCGCCAAGACCCTCGACTGGGTGAATCTCGAGTTCGTTGACGAGATCGCAGTTCCCGCCGATGCCTGGGCTGACTGGGATGCCACCACCCAGACCTTCATTCCGGCTGGTGATGGCGTGACCGCCAACATCAAATCCACCGTAACCTACCCGGCTGACCTGTTCACCACCATCACATGGCACGACGGCTCCCCGATCTCCGTGGGTGACTTCGTCATGGCAATGATCATGAACTTCGATCCTGCCAAGCCCGAATCCGCCATCTATGATGCGGCACAGGCTCCGTCGCTGGAAGCCTTCATGTCCTACTTCAAGGGCGTGAAGATCGTCTCCACCGACCCGCTGGTCATCGAGACCTATGTTGACCTGTACTACCTCGATGCCGAAGCCAACGTCTGGTCATGGTACCCGAACTATGCGTACGGCACCGCCTCCTGGCACGCCCTCACCCTGGGCATCCAGGCTGAGACTGATGGCGTCCTGGCATTCACTGCCGACAAGGCAGATGAAATGGGCATCGAGTGGATGTCCTACATCAGCGGTCCGTCCATGGAGATCTTCGAAGGCTACCTGGCGACCGATGTCGCCACCCCGTTGATCCCCTACGCCCCCACCCTGGGTCAATTCGTTACGGCTGACGAAGCCGCTCTGCGCTTCGCCAACCTGCAAGCCTGGTACGAAGTCCGCCATCACCTGTGGGTTGGCACCGGTCCCTTCTACCTGGAATCTGTCTTCCCGATCGAAGGTTCCGTCACCCTGGCTCGCAACGAGAACTACCCCGACCCGTCTGACAAGTGGTCTCGCTTTGCCGCTCCCAAGATCGCGGTTGTTGACCTGACCGGTCCCGCCAGCGTTGCCGTTGGCGAGGAAGCCACCTTCGATGTGTTCGTGACCTACGAAGATGCGCCCTACCCGCAGGCTGAGATCACCGGCGTCAAGTACCTCCTGTTCGATGCCACCAACACGCTGGTTGCCACCGGCGAAGCCACCTTCATTGCCGACGGGCAGTATCAAGTTGTCCTGCCCACCACCGGTCTGGCGGCTGGATCGAACAAACTGGAAATTGCGGTCACCTCGCTCGTGGTGAGCATCCCGTCCTTCCAGGCATTCGAGTTCGTCACGACTGCTCCGTAAGCAGTCCGGTACCCAAGAGTCTGGCAGGGGCTTGCTCCTGCCAGACTCAATTTTTATCCCCAGGTGGAAGGCAAATCCATGAGCGAAGAGACCCAGGTCCAACAACCCCAGGCGGAAGCCGCTCCCAAGAAGAAACCGCAAAGCACGTTCAGCCGTGTGGCGCGCTACACGCTGGTGCGTGCCGTGACCCTGTTCCTGACCGTGGTGGTGGGCATTTTCCTGACCATCATGATCGCCAACATGGGCGGTTACGTCGATGATATCCGGCGCAATGATATCCAGGAAACCTATAGGCAGGCGGCGGTGCTCAATCCCGCCATCAAGGCTCTGCCGCCGGAGGATCGCCAGCGTTGGGTCGATGAACAGATCGAACTGGCGTACAAGCGCTATGACCTGGATAAGCCCTTCCTGGTGCGCACGGTGCGCTTCATGGTGGATGCGCTCACGCTCAACCTGGGACGTTCGCAGAACATGTCCAGCGATACCGGCTCGCGCCAGGTGCGCCTGATCATCCTCGAACGCCTGCCACCCACGCTGATCCTGTTCGGCACGGTTGGCTTCATCCTGTTCTTTGTTGAATTATTCTTTGCCCTTTTCCTTTCCCGTAAATACGGCAGTTTCATCGACAAGGCGGTCATCACGGTGGCGCCGATGACCTCTGCTCCGGGTTGGTTCTACGGCATCTTCCTCATACTGATCTTTGCCGCCCTGTTGAAAGTGCTCCCCTTCGGCGGCATGGTGGATTCCCCGCCCCCCGAGCGCTGGTCGTTCGAATACATCCTGAGCCTGCTCAAACACATGATCCTACCCGCCATGGCGCTGGCAGCGAACCAGGTGCTCTTGAGCGTCTATTCGTGGCGCACCTTCTTCATGATCTATTCGAGTGAAGATTATGTGGAGATGGCAAAAGCCAAGGGGCTGACCTCGCGCAGCATCGAGCGCCGCTACATCCTGCGCCCCACCCTGCCGACCATCGTGACCACCTTTGCCTTCTTCCTCATCAATGTCTGGATCGGCGCCCCGATCTTCGAGACGGTCTTTCAGTGGCCGGGTCTTGGGCGCCAGTTATTCATGGCGATCGGCCTGTTCGATATCCCCGTCATCGTCGGTGAAGCGGTCATCTTCTCCTATCTGCTGGCGGTGACTTTATTCGTCCTGGATTTCATTTATGCCCTGGTTGACCCGCGCGTCAAGATCGGCGGGCAGGGAGGTGCTCAGTCATGAAAACGCTGCAGAAAAATTTCCGCGAGCT
>JBFYSG010000145.1:0-3242 GCA_041301835.1 Chloroflexota bacterium
GTACAACCTCGGCTACCCGACCGTCTCCCTGACCAAGGACCTGATGGTGCTGGACTATGCCCTGCGGTATGACCCCGACCTGATCATCTGGTCGCTTACGCTCGAATCCTTCCCGCTTGACAAGCAGTTGAGTTCCCCCATCGTGGCGAATAATGCCTTGCGGGTGGCAGATCTTGCCGCGCGCTACGATCTATCTCTGGACCTGGAAGATCCGGCGCTGGTTTATCCTGACCTGTGGGACCGCACCCTGATCGGTCAGCGCCGGGCGCTGGCTGATCTGATACGCCTCCAGTTGTACGGCGTTCTGTGGTCTGCCACGGGCATCGATCAGACGTATCCTGTGGATTACACGCCTGCGCAGACCGATTTCGATACCGAGGTCAGTTACCACGGACAGAGCGGTCCAGACCTGGATGAGAGTCAACTGGCATACGATGTGCTGGAGGCGGGGCTGACGGCGGCAGCCGGGATATCCGTGCTGCTGATCAACGAACCGATGCTGATCAGCCAGGGCGAGAACAGCGAACTGCGCTACAATTTCCTGTACCCGCGCTGGGCGTACGACGACTGGCGGGCTTCCATGCAGGTGAAAGCCGGGCAGAGCGACTGGAACTACCTGGACCTGTGGGACCTGATCCCGGCGCAGGATTTCACCAACAGCGCCATCCACATCCACGCGGCTGCCGAGCGGGTACTTTTTGAGCAGGTGAAACCGTCCATACTCGAGTTGTCATGCCCATGAGAAAAACCATATCCACCTTATGCCTGGTCCTGGTCGCCCTGACGGCATGCGCGCCGGCGACTGGCAGCGCCACAGAAGCGACCGCCACGACCGAAACCGGGCTGGTCGAGGTCACTGAACAGGCGACACAGACCATCGAGCAGCCGGGAACCGGCACTGCGGAACCGACCACGGAGCAGACTCCGCTGGCAGTTGAGTGGCAGTCCATGCCGGTCGTGCCGGAAGGTCTCTCGTCAGCGATGCGGGAGGTCTACCAGCGCGGGCTGGAACGCGGGCGCGATCCGGAGCGCTTTTCCAAGTTTGGCGACTGCCAGAACGTTCCATCGAAGTTCCTTGCCATGTTCGACACTGGCGAGTACAGGCTGGGTGACTCCTATGCCTACCTGCAGGAGACCATCGACCATTTTTCAGGCTCCTGGAGCCGCGAGAGTTCGGCAGTCCTGGGCGGGATGAATGTAGCTTCGGTACAGACCCTGTATTTCACCGATCCTCAACATTGTGAAGTGACCGAATCGCCCATGGTCTGCGAGATACGCGTCCACAACCCGAGCCTGGTGCTGATCAGTTTTGAGACCTGGTTTGGAAAACCTGCTTCCATGGCAGAGGACAGCAAGGGGAGTTATGAGGCGCGCCTGCGCGCCGTGGTGGATTATGTGCTTTCGCAGGACGTTGTCCCGATCCTGGGCACGAAGGCGGATAACTTCGAAGGGGATCACAGCATCAATGCCGCCATCGCACGCGTTGCCCAGGATTACCAGATCCCGCTGTGGAATTACTGGGCGGCAACGGATGTGCTGCCCTCGCACGGCTTGTCGGAAGATGGATTTCACCTCACCTTTGCCCTGAACTACTTCGATGACCCGGCGAGGATGGAGATGGCTTGGCCCTGGCGCAACCTGACCGCGCTGCAAACCATCGATGCTGTTTACCACGCCCTGAACGATCTCCCATGAGAAACTGGATCCTGTGTTCCCTGCTCGTCTTGTTCCTTGCCGCCTGCGGAGGCAGCCCGGAGGGTCCGACGCCGACCGCTACCAGCCCAGTCACGGTCACCGAGACGCCTGAACTTGCCCCGCCGCCGACCGCGATCATCGCCCCGACCCTGCCGCCCGATCCCACGGCGACCTCGGATATGCGCCTGCCACCCGAACGCTGGCAGGAGTGGCCCATCGTCCCTGCCGTGACCGGTCGGGCGATCGAGATCTACCGCCTCGGCTTGACCCTCGGTAACGATCCCCATGCCTTTTCCAAGGTGGGCGACTGCCAGAACGTGAAGGCGGCTTTCATGGGATTCTTTGATGACCCTGAGCGGTATATTCTGAATCAGGACTACCAGTACCTGCAGGAGACGATCGATCAATTCTCCGGTTATTTCAACACCGATGGACAGGCAGTCAAGGGCGGCTTCAATGCCGCCACCGTGCTCTCGCCCCTGTGGGCAAACCCGGAGGTCTGCCTGGCAGGCGAGAACCCGCTGGAATGCGAACTGCGCATCACCAAACCCGTCATCGTGTTCGTCAGTTTCGAGGTCTGGTGGGAGGGGCGCACCGAGGCGGAATACGAGAAGTACATGCGCCAGATCATCGAGACGGTCATGGCACATGGTTCGGTGCCGATCCTGGCGACCAAGGCTGACAACGTGGAAGGCGACCACGGCTTGAACCTGACCACGGCGCGCCTGGCACACGAATACGACCTCCCGCTGTGGAATTTCTGGCTGGCGGTCCAACCACTCCCTTATCACGGTCTTGACCCGGTCCGGGACGACGGATTCCACATATCGACCGAAGGCTGGAACGTACGCAGTTTTACCGGTCTGCAAAACCTGGACAGCATCTGGAAAGGGCTGCGTGACGTGGATACCGCTGTCGCGCTGACCGCCACACCCACCTCCACACCTGCCACGCTGACCGGATTCCTGCCCACCCCGGCAACCGGTCCCTGGCTGGCGACGACGCAGGAGGGCTTGATCTTCGGCATGGCGGTCCGGGATGGAGGGAAGTATCAACCCCAGGGCGTCTATTTGTTCGATCTCGAGGCGCAAACCACAGCGACCCTGTTGGGAACCGGCTGGGACTTTCAAGCCCGCTCGCCGGGCGGTACTACCTTCCTGGTGAACCTGGGCTCCCTGCTTTACGAGACGGACGGGCTCGCTTTACGCCAGGTCTCGCCGGATTTCTATCCCTACGGGATGACCGGCGCGATGTACCTGGAGGATGGGAGCATTGTGTTCATCGAGGCAGGCGAAGGCAGCACACAACTGGTGCACATGCAGGTGGATGGGGGAGACCGGCAGGTGCTGACCGACCCCGGAGAAGCGCCGATCGAACTGTATGCCTCCAGCGACGGCATCCGCCTGACGTGGGAAAGTGGATCGTGCAGTGGTTACCATGTCTGCGACCGGCAGGGAGCCTGGCTGACCGACATGCAGAGTGGCGAGAGCCGCTTCCTCAACGGTCTGCTCCATCCTCTGCTTTCCCCCGACGGTGAAGCGATGATC
>JBFYSG010000146.1:0-3783 GCA_041301835.1 Chloroflexota bacterium
CCATATCCAGCAAGCCGCGCCCGGTGGCGCGCAGTTCGGGAGGCAGAACATTCTGCGAGAGCGGCACGCGCACGCCGGTCTCGATGCTGCCAATGCCGATGCCGGTCAGGAACCCGAACAGGTACAGGGCGGGCAGCGAAGTGGCGCCCATGAGGATGAATCCCACCTGCCCGACGACGATCAGCAGCAGCGAGATCAACCCGAGTATGAAGCGCCCGGAGTTGGGGAACTTGTCCTCCAGTTTATCCGAGATGAAACCCGAGACGGCATACGCCACCAGCGAGCCGACGAACAGGATCGGGGTGACACCCAGGATGATCTGCTGCGACCAGGCGAGCGTGTTCAGCCAGGTGAACAGGAAGGCGAACAGGATCGACCCGCCGATGGCGAAAATGAAGTAGTGGATCAGCAGCAGCACCCACGAGCGGATGCGCACCAACTGCGGGACGAGCGACCACTTGAACTTGAGCGCCGTGCTGGTCTTGACCGAGACCACGTCCGAGAGTTCGCGTTCGGCTGAGCCGCGCGGCGGGTCGGCGACCAGCAGCATGATCAAGCCGCTCACCGCGCTGGCAATGCCCATGGCGATGAAGCCCAGCCGCCAGCCATCCCCGCCGGAGACCGCCAGGATGGGCAGCACGATGTACGAGATCAGGTTGCCGGTATAGCCGATGACCGACATCACGCTGGATGCCCTGCCGCGCTGCTTGCTCGGGAACAGGTCACCCAGCAGCGAGAAGGCGATCGGCCAGAAGGCGGTCAACCCGATCGAGGAGATGATGCGGATCCACAGCAGTTCGGGAAAGGTGTGGATGAACCCGATGGCTGCCGTCCACAAGCCCCAGATGCCGGTCATGATCACCAGCAGCAGTTTGCGCGGGTAGCGATCAGCCAGGAAACCCCACAGCGGCGTCGTCAGCACCCGCTCGGCACGCACGATGCCGGTGATCGGACCAAGCTGCCCGATCGTCCAACCCATCGAGGCGTACATGTAGGGCCAGAGCGTCTCGAGCGTGAAGTTCTCCAGGTTGTCCACGAAATAGCCCGCCGAGAGGGCGAAGACGGAGCGCCAGCGGCCTTTTACTTTGGGGGCGGGCTGGGCGGAACCAGGGCTTTGTGTGGTCATGCATCTGCCTCCAGGTGCAGGGATGGGGTTGTGCCTTTCATTTGTATGAACATTATAACATATATATGTTATAATCATCCCCATCACCCCTCCAGGAGAGACATCCATGAAAAGCAAAGACATCCTCGTGGTCGGCGCAGGCATCTCCGGGCTGACGGCAGCCTGGTACCTCAAACAGGCAGGTCACAACGTCAAGGTGCTCGAGGCCAACCCCACCCCCGGCGGGCGCATGATCACCATCCACTGGCAGGGCTTTCCCATCGACCCGGGCGCATCCTTCCTGACCAGCCGCGATGAATACCTCCTGCGCCTGCTCAAGCATCTGGGCGTGGAAGACCAGGTCACTTCCTTCCGCAAGGAGAGCGTCGGCTTCCAGGTGGACATCATGCGCGCCGGGCGCCAGCACAGCGTCAATTTCATGTCCCTGCTCTCCTACCTGCGCTGGAGCGGGGTCTCGCTCGGCGCCAGGCTCTCCCTGGTCAAACTGCTGCCCCACCTGTGGCGCTACCGCCGCATCGACCCCTACCACCCGGAGCAGATCGAAGGTCCCGACGACGCCAGCATGGAAGAGTTCTTCGCCCGCCATGTCCACCCCGAGATGTTCGATTACTGGGTCCAGCCGAGCATGGATGTCATGTGCTCCTACCTCCCCGGCGATTTCTCCGGCAAGATGCTGCTGCTCACCTATGTCAATTATCTCTCCACCCGCACCATCTCCTTCAAGCAGGGCATGGGCTTCCTGACCCGCCACCTGGCAGACGAACTGGATGTGACCTACCAGGCGCCGGTCAGCGCCATCGACTACACCCCGGGGGAGCCGGGCGTGGTCGTGCATGCCCGCACCCCGGGCGGCGAAGGGGCTTTCCACGCCGAGCGCGTCATTGTGGCGCTGCCGGGAGACGACGTGCTCCCGCTCTTCAAGGAACCGCAGCCCGCCTGGCGCGCCTTCTTCCCGCACGTCCACTACACGAAATCAGCAAAACTGTTCATGCGCCTGGAAGGTGAAGAGTCCGTCCTGGATGGCGGCGGCTGTTTCTTCCCCCGCAAGGAACCCTGGAAGGTGGCGGTGGTGGGCTGGCAGCGCCAGCCGGACGGGCGCGTGCGCGGCATGGGCGCCCTCAAGGCGGGCATCTACGATCCCGCCATGTCAGATGAGGCTTTCACCGCCGCGGTCCTGGAGGAAGCCCTGCGCTTCGAGCCAGCCCTCGCCGGGCATGTGCGCGAGACGATGGTCTACCGCTGGCATCACAAGGTGCCCACCTTCCGCCCCGGCTACCTGGATGCCCTCAAAGCCTTCAAAGCCGCACCCGCCGAGGACCCGGTCTATTTCTGCGGCGATTACCTCATCATGGGCAGCGCCGGTTCCGCCCTCGCCTCCGGGGTGCAGTGCGCCGGGCGCATCGACCCCCAGGTGCTCTAAAGGCGGATCAGCATGGACAAGATGAACATCATCGTGGTCGTCTCGGATACCCTGCGGCGTGACCACCTGCCCTGCTACGGCAGCAAAACGGTGCTCGCCCCCAACCTTACTGCCCTGGCGCAGCGCTCGCTGGTCTTCGAGGATTTCTACGCCGCCTCCTTCCCCACCGTGCCCGCCCGCGCCGACCTGCTGACCGGCAAATATACCTTCACCTGCATGGGCTGGGAGCCGCTCCCGGCGGGCGAGGTCCCCCTCCCCGCCCGGCTGAACGAGACCGGCATGCTCACCACCGCCATCGTCGATACCCCCTTCCTGGTGCGCAACGGCTACGGCTACGACCGCGGCTTCCAGGATTTCCTCTGGATCCGCGGTCAGCGCTCGGGTCCCGAACACGACGACGTCCTGCGCACCCGCCGCACGGAGCAGGATTATTTCGCCCCGCAGACCTTCCAGACCGCCATCCACTGGCTGGACCGCCACCACGACGAGCGCTTCTTCCTCTACATCGACACCTGGGACCCGCACGAGCCCTGGGATCCACCCGCGCACTACGTCACCCCCTACCTGCCGGATTATGCCGGCGAGGTCGTCAGCCCCAACTACTGGAACTGGAAGGAAGACCGCTTCTCCGAGCGCGACCTGGCGGTCGCCCGCGCCTGTTACTGCGGCGAGATCTCCATGGTGGACCACTGGATGGGCTTGCTGCTGGAAAAACTGGAGACCCTCGGGCTGGCAGAACGCACCGTGGTGCTGTTCACCTCCGACCACGGCTTCTACTTTGGCGAACACGACCAGTTCGGCAAGACGCGCTTCCGCTGGCCCGGTAACCTGGGGTTCGAAGAAGGCTTCATCAAGGGCTACAAGATGGGCGACCAGTTCTCCTACCGCTCGCCCCTGCACCGCGAGGTCAGCCGCATCCCCCTCATCATGCACCTCCCGGGCGAACCAGCCCGGCGCGTGGCGGGCTTGTCCAGCATCCCGGACCTGATGCCGACCCTGCTCGACCTTGCCGGCGCTGAGTTCCCCGCCGGGTTGCACGCCTCCTCGCTCATGCCGCTCGTCCGGGGCGAGGTGCAGGCGCTCCACCCCATCGTCGTCACCTCCGGGTCGCTCGAACCGCTCGGCGTCATCCAGAAGATCGTCGATGACCAGCCGCGCAAGGTGGTCGAACTCTCACCCGCCTCCATCACGGATGGCGAGTGGGACCTGCTCTATTCGGTCTCCGGTGAGGCGGTGG
>JBFYSG010000147.1:0-12293 GCA_041301835.1 Chloroflexota bacterium
AAGCGAGGTAAGGTCATACAGGGCAAAGATCAGCACCAACGCCGCCACCAGGATGCCAACCATCCTGAGACTGCGCTTCAGCAGGTTGGCGTTCTCGTCGGGGGTCAACAAAACCCAGCGCATCAGGAAGAAGACGATGCTGCCGCCCACGACCACGCCGCCGATGTCCAGCCACACCCCGCCAGCCTCGATGGAGCTCAACTGCATCATCCAGCGCGCCAGGTAGCCGCCTGCAAATATGCCGATGGGCCAGCCGATGATGTTCATTGCCATGCTGGTCAGCGGGCTCTTCACATTCACCATCAGGTTGCGCGCCGCCAGGAAACTGATCGGGAAGGAAAGGATGGTGCCGATCAGCGTTGCCAGGAACGCCATGAAGACCGTTTCAACGATCTTCTCCCAGGTGGCTTTGGCATTTTCCGTGAAATACGGGGCGCCCGTGTTCTGGCGCGCCACCACGCGGATGAATTGCTCCTCGGTGTTGGGCCGGTCCTCCGGCAGGGGGAACTCGAAGGAGAATCTGCCTTCATCGTCCACGGTGATGGTCCCCCTGATCAGGAGCAGAGCCGTGTTGGTCACCGGGACGAAACCGATCGGACCGGTCGCCCCGGGTGGGAAGTTGTAGCCTTCGACGGTGACGACCTCCCCCAGGCTGCCGCACGACGGGGCGATCAGGATCGGCTCGCTCGTTTCCACTTCCGGGATCGTCGGCGTCACGCCCTCCGGGCAGGGCAGCAGGATGGGCGCGTTGAACGCCGTCTCGATCTGCTCATATTCCACGATCTCCGGGCTCGCCAGGGCGCGCAAGGCGCGCGTCCACATAGCTTCGCGCGTCTCCTTGCGGAATTCCGAAAGATCGATCTTGGTCGCCTGGAAGGCATAGGCGATGAACAGTATCGCCAGGGCGAAGAACAAGCCGTTGCGGATCGATTTCCAAACGCCGGGTTTCTTCTCGCTCTTCTTCTCTTTCATGCTTCAGCCCACCCTCTCGGCATCGCGCCCGTAGATCTCTTTGAATTTCTTGTCGTCGATCTCAGACGGCAGTCCTTCAAAGACCAACCTGCCTTCGTTGAGCGCCACCACGCGGTCGGCATACTTGTGCACCAGGTCCAGGAAGTGCAGGCTGCACAGCACGGTCACGCCGTCTTCCTTGTTGATCTGCTCCAGGTATTTCATGATGCTGTGCGCCAGCACCGGGTCCAGGCTTGCCACGGGTTCATCCGCCAGGATGATCTCCGGGTCCTGCATCATGGCACGGGCGATGCCCACCCGCTGTTGCTGACCGCCGGAAAGTTCGTCCGCCCGGGAACCACCCTTGTCCTCGATCCCGACGCGCGCCAATTCCTTTTGCGCTTTCAACTTGTCCTCGCGCGAGAATCGGTTGATCAGGCTCCATGCCGGGCTGTTGTAGCCCAGCCTGCCAGCCAGCACATTGGTGACCACTTTCGAGCGGTGCACCAGGTTGAAATTCTGGAAGACCATGCCGATCTTGCGACGGATGCGGCGCAGTTCCTCCGGCGAGGCAGCGGTGACATCAACGCCGTTCCACAGTATCTGTCCGGAGGTCGGTTCGATCAGGCGGTTGATACAGCGCAGCAGGGTCGATTTGCCCGAACCGCTCAACCCGATGACCGCCAGGAACTGCCCGGGAGGCACTTCAAAACTGACATCGGTCAGCGCCTGGACACCACCCTCATACACTTTTGTGATGTTCTTGATCTGCAACATGGGGGGTTCCTGCCTGGATTGGTTAGAATGGATGAATAATAACAAACAGGGCAGGGGATCGCTCCCCTGCCCTTTGGTCATGCGAACAGGATTACGGCAGGCTTTCCATCGAGAAACCGGATGCCTGCAGGGCGCCGCGGATCGGATCGTACTCGGCGTCCGTCGCCGGCAGAACATTCGTCCAGGAATAGGACAGGAATGCGGCTGCGAAGCCTTCGGGATCATTGGTGGCGAAGTCGAAGAGCGCTGTCAGGATGGCTTCCTTCACATCAGCCGGGAAATCAGGTCCGAAGGACAGGGTGTCATTCGGGATGGCGGGTGTGACAGCCAGGATGCGCACCATCTGGGCGACATCTGGAGCCTCAGAGCGTATGTTGCGGCGGGCATCGCGCACTTCAAAGGTGCCGCACAGCAGCATCTTGCCATCTTCGGTCACGGCACATTCCGGAACCAGTTCTTCCGGGACATCGGGCTCGAGCAGGGAATCGATGCCCAGTGTCACGCCCAGGGAGGTCTTGCTGCCATCTTCGGCGAAGACATTACCCGGCGACCAGAAGGTGGTGCCGAAATCGACCTCACCGCTGTAGACAGCGCGGACGACGGCATCGTGCGAGCCGGCTTCAACGACCTCACCAACGGTGATCCCCGCCTGCTGGAACATGTACTGCGGGTAGAGGTAACCGGAGGTCGAGGCGCCATCCGGGTAAGCCCACTTCAAACCGTTCAGGTCGGCAACGGAGGTGTAGGGGGCATCGCGCTTGACGATGATCTGTGCCGCGTACCAGTCCAAACCGAAGCGGACAGCCTTGGCGCCGACGGTCACACCGCACAACTGGTTCGCAAGAGCGTAGCCCAGTCCGGGGATGAAAGCCATCGTGTCATCGGGGGAGGCACAGAGTTCCTCAACCGTGGCGGCATAGGAGGTCGGGACACTGACCGTGAAGTAGTAACCGGTCGCGGTGAAGAGTGCTTCATGCAGCAGCTCACCGCCCGTGATGATCGCGGCGTTGTCAACCGACGGGACGAACAGGATCTTGATCGGGCGTTCCATCGAGCCCAGGTCCGGCAGCGGTACTTCGGTAGCCGGGGGTTCGGTGGCGGGGGGCTCGGTTACAACAACGGGAGCCTCGGTCGGTGCCGGGGTGCAGGCGCCAAGCACCAGCACGGCAGCCACAAACAGGGAAACAAGTAAAGACAGTTTCTTCATACTTCCTTCCTCTCCTCTCAGGTGAAATTAAGATCCTGGGGCGTGCCCCAGATGATATGATAATAACCTTAAATCACCCCGCAGGCAAGTGACAAAGGGTATTTTTAAGAATATAATACTCCTATGTCCGAGAGAAAACCTTCCACAGCACTGGTCGCGCTCCTGCTGCTGGCGCTGGGGGTGGCGGTCGTCTGGTTCAGCCTCGCCGCGGTCAGCCGCAGCATCGACCGCGCCTTGTCCCCATTCCAGCAAGCCAACGACCTGCTCAGCACCCAGGTCTTTGACCTGCTCCACCCCACCCCCACCATAATCCCCGATCCGGTCACCATCATCCACGAGGTCCAGGCAGTTGCCCGCCTGGAGACGATCCACTACACAGTTGAAAAGGTCATCACCGCCGAGATCAACCAGGGCTTGCTCGGTCCGTTGTTTGGCGACCGCCTGCTATTCGTCGCCCACGGCAAGGTCATCGCCGGCATCGACCTGGCAAAGATCGGATCGCAGGACCTTTGGCTGGAGGGTGAAAGCCTGCAAGTCCGTCTGCCCGCGACCGAGGTCCTGGAAACCGTGCTGGACAATGAAAAATCCTACGTGTACGACCGCCAGACCGGTTTGTTCACCCATGGCGATCCCACCCTGGAATCAGCCGCCCGCCTGGTTGCCGAACAGGAGATCCTGAATGCCGCCCTGGAAGACGGCATCTTGGAGCAGGCACGCATCAACGCCGAGGTGTACCTGGAAAAGTTCATGAATGCGCTCGGTTACGACACGGTGGTCTTCCTCCAAACTACCCCCTGATGCAGACCAGAATAAATAAAAAAGGTTGAAGGTTCCATGCCTTCAACCTTTTTTTTCAGTCCACTCCCGGCGGGTATACTTGTCCGCCAGCAGCTGCTCTGCCCGCGCCAGTTCCCGGGGCGAAAGGCTCTCCGCTCGCAGGATGATACCCAGCACATCCTGGAATGCCGCACAGAAGGCTTCTGCCGCCTGTTCCCAGGTCACGTGTCGCCCCAGTACTCCTTCGAGGGTGACTGCCCGCGCCAGCAGGAGGTCTCCTGCCGCCTGGCGCGCAGTCTCATCCGGGAAATGGATCACCTGCAAGATGCGCCGCAGGTCGCCGTGCAGAGGCAGCGATCCATGCTGCAGCACCCCTTCCTTGCGCCGCGCCTGCGCCGAACCGATCAGTTTTCTACCTTCGGCAGTGATCTCATAGGTGGATGGCACTTCGAAGCAGACCGGGTTGGGCGTACCGCGGGCTGGTTTGCCCTGCCCGCTGACCTGTACGCTCACGCCCAGCGAGCGCAGTGCCTGCACCAGCGCCCCTGAGAGGGTGTGATAACTCTCCAGAACACCGCCTGCCAGGTGGTGCTCCTCCAATGGACCGCTGACCGAGTAGGTCAATTCGTCCACGTGCAGCACCGCCCTGCCGCCGGTTAGCCGGCGCACCAAGCCCCAACCACGCGCCTGCAGGCGCGCCCGGTCCACCTCCCCGGAAGACTGGGCGAACCCGAGCGACAGGCAGGCAGGTTCCCAGGCATACAGGCGCAGCGTGGGGAGCACCGCGCCACATCCCGCCGCCTCCAGGATCGCCTCGTCCACTGCCATGTTCCATGCCCCGTCCCCCGGGGTGGGATGGCAGATCAATCGCCAGGTTGCTTGCATGCGTTGGATTTTACCCGATATCTTTCACACCCCCATCCGCCTGCTGGAACAGCGTTACAGGTCGAACTACTCACCCAGTTCGCCCAGCGCAGCCTCCACGACCGCCTCGCTCGCTTGCTCCAGCGGCGGGCGAACCAGCGCGCCCGGGAAAGCGTGTTTTCTTACCAGCAGGGCTTTCAACAGGGGCGGAAAGGGTGGGTATTTTTCCAGTATCTCCCGCAGGCGGGTGACCTCCGCTTGCAAGGCGGTGCTGTCCCTTTTCTGCTCGATCGCATCCCAGGTGGCACGCAGGTCAGGCGAGATGAGGTTGGCGGGCGCCGTGATGCAGCCCGCGCCGCAGTTCTCCAGCGACCACTGCAGGTACGAATCGGTGCCCGTCAGAACGAGCAGTTCACCGCCAAAGGTCTCACCCAACAAGTGCGCAAATTCAGAGTCGTGCGAGGAATCCTTGATCCCTGCGAACTGGCGCGGAAAGGCATCTTTGAGCCGCTGGAGCAAGGGAAGCGAAAAACCGATCCCCGCCATGCCGGGGAAATGATATCCCAGCAGCGAGCCATCCGCCGGAAGCGCCTGCTGGATCAACTGACTGAACCAGGCGAACAGACCCTCATCGCCAGCCTTGCGGTAGTAATACGGCGGCAGGACGACCACGGCATCCATGCCCAGGTCGAATGCCTGGCGCGTGATCTGGATCGTCTCGGTCAGGCTGGGCGTGCCTGTGCCGGCAAGCAGCCTGCACTCCGGGTGCTGTTCCCGCAGCCTGGCTCCCGCCCGGAAGATCTCGGAGCGTTCCCGGGTGGAGAAGGAAGGTCCTTCGCCGGTCGTGCCCAGCAAGAGCACCCCGTGACAGCCGCGGCGCGCCAAAAAGGACAGGTGTTCGGGCACGGCGTCCAGGTCCGGGGAATAATCGGGTTTGAGCGGGGTGACTGCCGCGGCGTAGATCCCGGAGAGTTGGTGTCTCATTTGACCTCGTCGATGAAATCCCGGGCGGCTTTGCGCGGGCTGACCATTTTCTGTCCCTCCTGGATCAGGTATCGCTGCCGGTCCAGGATCCAAAGGTACAGGTCGCCTTCGGTCTTGCCCGGGAATTCCTTCAATACCGCGCTGCGGCGGATGGAACGCACGATGGGCAGATAGACATGGTCGTGCCAGTGCTCCACCGCCTCGCTCTCGGAGATATCCTTCTGCATGTCCAACCCCATGAAATAACGGTGCATGGCGATATGCTCCAGCATGCGATCAAAGCCGTCGGGGATGGTCAGGTCAATGCTGGTTGCGGGTCGCAGGCGGTCCAGGCTCGAGCGCTCCAGGAAGTCGACCTTCTCACCCAATATCTCCAGGTCTTCGGGCTGCAGGTCGGCGGTGATATTGACCTTGGTCTGGCATTCGCGCACCTCGGCATCGATGAATTCCTGCCCCTGCTCGCGTGCCACCGAAACCCGGTGGTGACCATCCACCACGAAGTAGACCTCTCCCACCTTGTAGAGCACGATCGGCGGCAGGCTCACGTCCTGGTAGAAGGCGCGGTCGATATTTTGCCAGCGGTTGGCGGTCTGGTCTTCCAGCGGCATGAATGCCCGGTCGAACTGGTGGTAGCGGTTGAGACTACCGGCGATCTTCCCGATCGGGATGACCTGCACGCCGCGGTAAACCGGACCCCCGATGCGCAGTTTTTCCTTCACCTCATCATAGGAGAGCAGGGTCCTGGGCTGCCCCCTGAGCCTGTGCAGGATGCGGTTGGTGAAGGCTTTGAATCGGGCATGGGCGAAATCGCGGCGCACGCGCTCGCCCAGATCATTGAACATGGCTCTCCACCTCGATCAGCCGGTATGGGTTGATATTGATCACCCGGGTGCTCCCAAGCGGCTTGGCAGAGCCGTCCAGGTTGCCGCGCACCGCCAGGGTATGCCCGTGCAGGAAGTAGCGCGGCTTGAAGGTGCGGATGAGCCATAGGAAGGCTTTGAATCCTATGTGCGCCCGGTCATCATCGTCCTGGATGCCGAACGGCGGGGAATGGGCGACCAGGATATCCAGGCGCCGCCCACTCACCAGGCGGGAACCCAGCAGGACGGGGGCAAAAGAGATCACCCTGCCCCACATCTGGGACTGGCTGTACTGGTTGCCCCCCTCCGGTTTATAGCGGATGCTCCCGCCCAGACCGGCGATGGTCAACCCTTTCACACGCACCAACCGCCGGTCGATCTGGTCACACCCGTCGGCGCGCTGTCCCGCTGAGGCGGCATTGTAATCAGGATCGTGGTTTCCGGGGACGTACAACAGCGGCACATTGAACACGGAAACCAGGAATTCCAGGTATTCATAGGGCAGGTCGCCGCAGCCCAGCACCAGGTCCACCTGCGGAAGCCTGTCCTTCAGGTCCGCCCGGTGCAGGCGGGGATCGACCACATCGCTTACTGCCAGGATCTTCACCACCCCATTGTGCCCCAAACCCGTCCGGCAGGCAAGGTCAGGTATCCCTTGCATCCGCTTCCAATTCGTGCTAAAATTCGTCTTTGCAGTCTCAATACTGAACGCATCGAAAAGTGGGTGCCCCCCACTTTTCTGCATCTTATCCATCCGGTTGCGGGAAATCCCCGCCAGCAGAAAATAACCTCGGAGCAGGTCAAGCATGAAGAACGAATTTGCACTGGCATTCAACGAAGTCCTGGAAGAAAAACAACTCCCCAGGGAGATCATCCTGAGCGCAATCGAATCAGCCATGGTCTCTGCCTACCGGCGGGCGGTCAACGCCTCCACCGCGCAGGAAGTCAAAGCCACCCTCGATGCCGAGACCGGCAAGGTCGTCATCTATGCCGAGAAGGAAGTCGTCGAGGATGTACAGGACGAGCGCACCGAGGTGCTGCTCGATGTGGCGCGCACGGTCAACCCCGAAGCCCAGTTGGGTGATATGGTCATCGTCGAGACCACACCCAAGGATTTCGGGCGCGTTGCCGCGCAGACCGCCCGGCAGGTCATCCAACAGCGCATCCGTGAAGCCGAGCGCCAGATGCAGGCGGATTTCTTCAACAAGCAGGTTGGCGAGATCATCAGCGGCATCGTGCAGGCGGTTAACATGACCCAGGGCGCCACCATCGGTCTGGACATGAAAGCCGAAGGCATCATGCCGACCAACCAGAAGATCCCCGGCGAACGCTTCAAGATCCACGACCGCGTGCGCGCCATCGTGCTGGAAGTCAAGGACAGCCCGCGTGGTCCGCAGATCATCCTTTCCCGCTCCCACCGCAACTTCCTGCGCCGCCTGATGGAGAACGAGGTGCCCGAGATCTACCACGGCATCGTCGAGGTCCGTGCCATCGCCCGTGAACCTGGACAGCGCGCCAAGGTGGCGGTCTCTGCCACCCAGCCGAATGTGGATCCGGTCGGCGCGTGCGTCGGCATCAAGGGCGTCCGCATCCAGGCGATCGTCAAGGAACTGCACGACGAGAAGATCGATATCATCGAGTGGAGTACCAACCCGGTGATCTACATTTCCAAAGCCATCAGCCCAGCCAAGGTCTCAGGCGTGTACCTGAACGAGGCTGAAAAGACCGCCACCGTGGTGGTGCTCGAGGATCAACTCTCGCTCGCCATCGGCCGCGACGGGCAGAACGCCCGCCTCGCTGCCAAACTGACCGGCTGGCGCATCGATATCAAGTCGCTCACCGAGGCGGCTGGGGATGCCATTGTGAAACTCCAGACCGATCCGGAACTGGCGATGATCGCCGAGAGCGAGAAGGACCACCTTGTGAGCGTGGAAGCCATCCTCGGCAAGAAAGCCGAGAACCGCCCCGTCACGCCGGAAGAATACTCGCAACTGGTCCAATTCGTGGAACGCGTCGAACGCCGCACCATCGAGAAGCAGCGCGCCGAAGCCGAAGCCGAGGAAGAGCGCACCAACGAAGCGCGTGCCGGCATCCCCCTGCCCGCCTTCGAGACCAGCCTTGAAACCCTGGGACTGGCGGACCATATCACCAACATCCTCACCGGGGGGGATTTCCACACCATCGGCGACCTGATGATGGCACTGAAACTGGACCCCGACCGCATCCTCGGGCTGGCAGGTATTGGACCCAAAGCCATGCAGTCCATTGAGAAAGCCATCGGCGCGGTCACTTTCCCCGAACCTGAAAAGCCTGCCGAACCCGTGGTGGAAGCGCCGGTCGAAGCCGAAGCGGCACTGCCCGAGACGCTCCCCGAGACGCTGCCTGAGGTTCTGCCCGAAGTCAGCGCGGTCGAGGGTGTCGAACCAGCCGTGGAAAAAGCCCCGCCTGTGACCGCAGAAGTCGTCGAAGAAGAGGAAGAAGAGAAGGATTTCGAAAAACTCTTCAGCCTCCAGAACGTGGTCGTCCAGGCTCCCACCTCGCAGGAAGAGGAAGAAAAGCAGGGCGAGAAGAAGGACGGCAAGAAGAAGGGTCGCAAGGACCGCGTCATCGAATTCGACGAGGAAATTGGTCAGGCGGTTGCCGTCAAGAAGCACAAGCGCGGCGATACCGACGTGGAATGGTAAGCCTCCCCGGGAAGGGTCTCCACCTCCCGGCGGCATCTGGTCTTGTGGATCGGATTGAAGAAGGTGACCGGAAAAGGCATTAAGCGACCCAGGCATATCCCCCAGCGAACCTGCGTTGGCTGTCACACGGTGCTGACCAAGGGTTCCCTGGTGCGCATCGTCAGGCTGGTGGATGGTGTGCAGGTGGATCCGACCGGAAAACTTCCCGGGCGGGGAGCCTACATTCACAGGCAGCGCACCTGCTGGCAAAAGGCGCTCAAAGGTTCGCTTGCCAATGCCCTCAAGGTAACCCTGTCTGCTGCGGATCTGGAAAGCCTCCAGGCTTATATGCAGACACTGCCTCCGGATGAGGCACAGGAGCATGTCTCCATGGATTAAGAGCACCTCCCCGCTCGCATGGCTTTCCGTGGGATCCTTGGAACTTCACAATTTCTTGCGCAGGGGATGGATCGAACAGGGTTTTATCGGGTTGGAAGGAGTTGCCATATGAGCGATGAAAAAGCCAAGACAGTCACACTGCCGCCGTCCATTGCGGTGCGTGATCTAGCCCAGAAAATTGATGTCTCCGCCATCAACGTGATCCGTAAACTCATGGAGAACGGCATGATGGTCAGCATCAACCAGACCATCGATTTCGACACCGCCGCCATCGTCGTTGCAGAGATGGGCTTCGAAGCCGTGCTCGAAAGCCAGGAAGCCCCGGTCGAAAAAGAGACCGGTGAGGTGCCGATGTGGCGCCAGATGATCGCCGGTGAGGAGGAGAAGACCCTCAAACCGCGCGCCCCGGTGGTCACCATCCTGGGGCATGTCGATCACGGCAAGACATCCCTGCTGGATGCCATCCGCGATGCCGATGTCGCCTCGGGCGAGGCGGGGGGCATCACCCAGCACATAGGCGCCTACCAGGTGGAGTTGAAGGGGCGCCAGATCACCTTCCTGGATACCCCCGGTCATGCCGCTTTTACCGCCATGCGGGCGCGCGGCGCGCAGGGTGCTGATATTGTCATCCTGGTCGTCGCCGCCGACGATGGCGTCATGCCGCAGACCAAGGAAGCCATCGCCCATGCCATGGCAGCGCGCGTGCCCATCATTGTTGCGCTCAACAAGATCGATAAATCCAATGCCAATATCGAGCGCGTGAAACAACAACTGGCAGAGAACAACCTCGTCCCCGATGACTGGGGCGGTTCCATCTTCGTCATCCCGGTCTCCGCCCGCCAGAAGCAGGGCATCGAGGAACTGCTGGAAACCGTCCTGCTGGTTGCCGATAACACCGACATCCGCGCCAACCCCAAGGGAGCCGTGCTCGGCACGGTTATCGAGGCGGAACTCGACAAATCCAAGGGACCCGTCGCCACCCTGCTCGTCCAGAACGGCACGCTCGAGATCGGCGACATCGTTGTGGCAGGCAGCGCCCATGGTCGCCTGCGCGCCATGTTCGATTTCCGCGGCCGCAAGGTCCAAAAAGCCGGCCCGTCCTTCCCCGTCTCGGTCATGGGTTTGAATGCCATGCCCTCCGCCGGGGATGTCTTCCAGGTTATGGGATCGGAAAAGGAAGCCCGCCAGTTCCTGCTGGAGCGCAGCGAGGCAACCGCCTCCCACCAGACTGCCGCTCACAAGGTGACCCTCGAGGAACTGTTCTCCAAGATCAAGGCGGGTGAGGCGCAAGAGCTGAACCTCATCCTGAAAGCCGATGTGCAGGGGTCGCTGGAACCGATCCTCGGCGAGATCAAGAACCTCGGCAAAGGTGAGATACGCATCAACATCCTCTATGCCGAGACTGGCAATGTCTCGGAGAACGATGTCCTGCTGGCATCCTCCTCACAGGCGATCATCATCGGCTTCAACGTCCAGGCGGACGTTGCCGCCCGCCGCCTGGCAGACAAGGAAGTTGTCTCCATACGCCTGTACGATATCATCTACCGCCTCGTCGAGGATCTGGAAAAAGCCCTCAAGGGCATGCTCGCCCCCGAATTCACCGAAAAGGTCATCGGGCAGGCGGTCGTGCTGGCGGTTTTCGAACTCTCGCGCGGCGGTAAAGTGGCAGGCTGCCGGGTCACCGACGGTGAGGTGCGCCGAAATGCCCGCCTGCGTTTGAGGCGCGGCAAGGACATCCTCTATGAAGGCGAGATCGCCTCCCTCAAGCACGAAAAGGAGGATGAGCGCGAGATCCGCACCGGTTTCGAGTGCGGCATCGGTTTGAAGAATTTCAACGACATCGAGGTCGGCGACCAGGTCGAATGCTTCGTCCTGGAGAAGACCCGCCTCGATTAAGAACGGACACGCCCGCATATGCCATCCAGGGTCAGGATCGAACGCATCGAAGACCGTTTCAGGCAGGAACTCTCGGATCTGCTGCTCCGCGAGGTCAGCGACCCGCGCCTGCGCCAGATCTTCATCACCGGTGTGAAAGTGGATCGCGAACTGGCTTTTGCCGACATCCACGTCTCGGCGGTCGAGGGCATCTCCCGCTCGGCGGAGATCCTCGCCGGGCTGGAACATGCCAGCGGCTTTCTGCGCAAAGCGCTGGCAGGGCGCGTGGACCTGCGTTCCATGCCACGCCTGCGCTTCCACTGGGACCCGACCCCCGAGAACGCCGACCACATCGAACGTCTGCTGGCAGAAATTCGTAAAAAATGACCGATCTCCACGCCGCCATAGGCGCGCGCTTTCATGCTGCCACCCGCATCTTGATCGTCTCACACATCCGCCCGGATGGTGATGCCATCGGGTCCACCCTGGCGCTGGGTCTTGCCCTGATCGATGCCGGCAAGCAGGTCGGGATGGTGCTTGCCGATGGCGTCCCCGCCGGGTTCAAGCACCTGCCCGGCAGCGAAAAGATCACCAATCACGCCGAGGGCGCCTTCGACCTGGTCGTCACCGTGGACTGCTCCGACCTGAAGCGTGTGGGCAGCGCCCTGGATGGATACCCCCGCCCTGATATCGTCATCGACCACCACCTCACCACCGAACCGTTCGGCGATCTTAACCTGATCGAGCCGCAGGCGGTCGCCACCGCATCCATCCTGACCCGCTGCCTGCCGCTCTGGGGGCTGACCATCACCACGCCGATCGCCGCCAGCCTCATGACCGGGCTGGTCACCGACACGCTCGGATTCCGCACTGCCAACACGACCCCCGAAGCCCTGCGCCAGGCGGCAGACCTGCTTGAGTTGGGGGTGGATATGA
>JBFYSG010000150.1:0-3185 GCA_041301835.1 Chloroflexota bacterium
TGCCAGGATCATTTCCTCGACCTGTTCCTGCGACCAGAATTCGACCGCCTGCTGGGCGGCGCGCGCTCGTTCCAGCATTTCCTTCAAATTGTCAGCCATTTTTCGTCTCCATCATTCAATTTTCGAAAGGGTTTCAGAGAATCGCTCCTATGATTTTAGTACTGATTCAAGAGAATCGCAAAATACCACCGGAGCATTCTTCATCACGCCTGCCCCAGTCACAGGACCTTGAGCGCGGTAAAGGCGATCGATCAGGCTTTGGTGGAGACCCAAACCGCCTTGACCTCCGTCACCGCGTCGATGACGGTCTTGCTGTTATCGCGCCCGTAGCCGCTCTGCTTGAAGCCGCCGAACGGCACGTTGGGCTGGAACATGTCATAAGTGTTGACCCACACCACCCCGGCTTTGATCTGGTGCGCAACCCGGTGAGCGCGGGCAGTGTCGCCAGTCCACAAGCCGGCAGCCAGCCCGTAGGTGGTGTCATTGGCGCGCCGCACCACTTCCTCCTCGCTGTCGAAGGCGTACACGTTGACCACCGGACCGAAGATCTCCTCCCGGGAGATTTTGGCGTCGTCGGCGACATCGGTGAAGATGGTCGGCGGCAGATAGTAGCCGCCCTCAGGCACCGCCGGGGGTGAAAGCCGCTCGCCACCGAACTTAAGCGTGGCGCCCGAATCGATGCCGTCCTTGATGTAGCCCGAAATAGTTTCAAACTGCGCCGGGTCGACCACCGGTCCCATGACGGTCTCCAGGTCCATGGCGTGCCCGATGCGCACTTTGGCTGCCATATTCAGCAGACCCGCCAGCACCTGGTCGTAGACCGGGCGGTGCACAAACAGCCGGCAGCCGGCAACGCAGCTCTGACCGGTGTGCCCAAAGGCGGCATTGAACGCCCCGGGGATGGCTTTTTCCAGGTTGGCGTCAGAAAAGATGATGTTGGGCGCCTTGCTGCCCAGTTCCAGCGTCACGCGCTTGATGTTGACGGCGGAGTTGTGAATGATCTGCTTGCCCACCTCGGTGGAGCCGGTGATCTGGACTTTGTCGATGTGTGGATGCGAGGAGAGCGCATCGCCCACCAGCCTGCCAGGACCGGCGATGACGTTCAGCGCGCCCTCCGGTAAACCGGCTTCCAGCGCCAGTTCGCCCAGGCGCAGCGCCGCCAGCGAGGTGACCGACGCCGGCTTGAGGATGACGGCGTTGCCGCATGCCAGCGCCGGACCGGCTTTCTGGGTGAAGTGGATCAGCGGGTAGTTCCACGGGATGATGACGGCGATCACACCCACCGGCTCGCGGCGGGTGTAAACGAACAGGTCGGGGATGGAGACCGGCGTGGTTTCGCCCTGCACCCGGCTGGGCCAGCCCGCCCAGTGGAACATGTTGCCCGCCGAGGCGCGCGCGTCGATGAAGCGGGTGTGGTGGATGGGCTTGCCGTTGTCGAGCGATTCCAACTGCGCCAGTTGCTCGCCGTGCTCTTCGATCAAAGCCGCGTAGCGCCGCAGGATGCGCTCGCGTTCACCTGGCGACATGGTCGCCCACGGACCGTCGGCGGCTTTGCGCGCGGCTTCCACGGCGCGGTTGACGTCCTCGACCTCGCCGCTGTAGATCTCTGCCAGCGTGCTGCCGTCAGAGGAATTGATCGCCGGGTAGGTCTTGCCTGAAACGGATGCCACCTGCTTCCCGCCGATGATCATTTTAATGGGGCTTTGCTTGAGATATGCCTCAACGCCCGGGTGTGTCTTTTCCAACATGAGATATTCTCCTTTGTTTAGATGATCACAAATTCTTCGCTGCGATCTTAAAAGCGCAGGCTACAAACCGGCGGTCAGGATGGCAGCGCAGTCCTCCGCTGTAGCGGCGCGCACGTTGTTGCCGATCATCGCCATGCGGGTAGCGCCCTCGGCGATGGCGGGAATATCCGCCTGCTTCAATCCCAGTTCACCCAGGCGGGTGGGCAGCCCCAGTTCCTCGAGGAACATGATGACCAGGTTCTTCAGGTCGCCGGGATGGGAGCTATCCGGCAGGTCCAGGGCTTTCACCAACGGGCGCCAGCGCTCCGGAGCGATGGCGGGGGCGTCGAAATCGAGCGTGTAGGGCAGCAGCACCGCCACCCCCAGCCCGTGGTGCAGGTGGTAGGCGCCCGCCAGCGGTCCGCACAGGGCGTGCACCAGCCCCAGCCCGGATTGGTCAAAGGCGATGCCCGCCAGCGTGGCGGCTTTCGCCATTTGCTGGCGCGCCTGCAAGTCGCTGCCTTCGGCGGTGGCTTTCGGCAGCCAGGTGCGCACCAGGCGGATGGCTTCCAGCGCGTACAGGTCGGTGAGCGGGTTGGCGCGCTTGCCCAGGTAGGCTTCCATGCTGTGCACCAGCACGTCCATGCCGGTGGCAGCCGTCAGGTTGGGTGGCAGCGCCAGCATCAGCGAGCCATCCACGATGGCAACTTTGGCGAAGACGAATGGGTGCAGCAAGCCTTTCTTGAAACCCTTGCGGTCGCCGATGACGGTGACCCGGGTGACCTCGGAGCCGGTGCCGGCGGTGGTGGGAATGCAGACCACCGGGAAGGGCGGGTTGGTGACCGGCACGCGCCCCCACTGCAGGTCTTCATAGTCCACGCCGGGGTGCGAGAGCATGATGCCGGCTGCCTTGGCAGTATCCAGTACCGAGCCACCGCCCAGCGCCACCACCCAGCGGCAGCCCGCCTTTTGCCCGGCTTCCACTGCCGGCAGAACGTCCTCCAGGTTGGGATTGCCCGGTACGGCGTCGTACAGCACTGCCCGGATGCCGGCTTCGTTCATTTTGGTCAGGAAGGGTTCGACCACGCCGGCTTTGACCAGACCGCCGTCGGTGATGAACAGCACCGGCTCGGCGGGTTTGTCCAGCACGGTCATCAGGTCATCGACGGCGCTGTCCGAGAAGATGACTTTGGTGGGAAGAAAGAATGTGAATGACATGGCTGCTCCTTTTATCGCCTGATGATGGTTTTATTCTATGATCACTACTGTTTTTTCGCTACTCTGGATCATTAATTTATGCCTTCATTACTCTGTAATCTCTGTGGTCTCTGTGGTCTCTGTGGTCTCTGCGGTGAAGAACATTAAATGCGTCCAGCCCTCACGGCATACCTATCCTGCCTGCCTGACCGACGCAAACCGCGCCGGCGACCACGCCGCCACCTCCGCCGGCACGTCCTG
>JBFYSG010000154.1:0-2858 GCA_041301835.1 Chloroflexota bacterium
GGGTCAGGTCCACGGCGACCGCCCAGGAGAAGGAGACCACCAGCAGCAGGAGCGTGGCAAGCGCCAGGTGCAGGCACTTTTGCCAGAACTTGTAGCGGGCGCCGAACAGGTACAGCGCGTAGAACCCCGGCAGGGGCAGGAAGGCTTGCAGCATCTTGATGTTGAATCCCAGGCCGACGAGCGCCATGCCCAGGAAAAGCCAGCCGACCTTGCGCGTGTACACGGCGCGCAGCACCGCCCAGGCAGCCAGCAGCAGGACGAAGACCAGCAGCCCATCGATGGTGTTGTTGCGCTCGGCGGAGACCGCCACCGGCGTGAGCGCCAGGGCAAGCGCGCCCAGCAAGCCGATCCATTCGCCGAACGGGCGCCGCAGAAGGACATAAACGAGGAAGATGGAAAACACCCCGGCAAGCGCATTGGGCAGGGCAAGCGCAAAACCGTTCACACCCAGGATGGCTGCCGAAAGACATTGCACCCAGAAGCCCAGCGGGGGCTTGTCCACGCTCACCGACCCGCCGGGTTCAAAGGCGACAAAAAAGAAGTTGTGCCACGATCCCAGCATGGACTTGACCGCTGCGGCGTAATACAGGTTGCCCGCGCCGCTGGCTCCGAGCTGATAGAAACGCAGGAAAGCGCCCAACGCCAGGATGAGCAGCAGCAGGCAGAGGATGAGCGTGCGGCGGTGTTTGGACCTCAGGTTTGTTTTGGTCGTGGCACTCACAGGAACCTCCCGGGTATTATAAGATCAGATCGAGCATACCTGCAGGGGGTAAAACGGTTGTGACCGGCGTGTAATCGGCGGGTAAAAAACAAAAATGTTGGGAGATTCTCATCCGCCTTTAATTGACTTTCGGAAGGTAAGGGGGTATGATAATAATACCGACCAGTCGGTATGTTTTAATAAGGAGAAAGTATGACCCAGCAACGCGCCGAAGAGACCCGCAACAACATCCTGGATGCCGCCATACGGCGCTTCGCCATCTCGGGGTACGATGCCGCCAGCGTGGATGACATCTGCTCCGACGCGGGGGTGAGCAAGGGCGCCTTCTATCACCACTTTCCGACCAAGCAGGCCATCTTCCTGGCGCTCCTGGATGGCTGGTTGAGGACCATCGATGCCGGGTTGGAAGGTTTGCGCCAGCCGACCGTGCCGGAGACCTTCGTGCACATGACCCGCCTGCTGCCGGTCATCTTCGCCGCCGCCGATGACCGCCTGCCGATGTTCCTGGAGTTCTGGACCCAGGCGAGTCGGGATGAGACCGTCTGGCAGGCTACCATCGCGCCGTACCGGCATTACCGCGATCATTTCGCCAACCTAATCCGGGATGGCATTGCCGAAGGTTCGCTGAAGCAGGTGGACCCGGATGCCGCCGCCCAGGTGGTGCTCTCGCTGGCGGTGGGCTTGTTCCTGCAGGGCGTGCTGGATCCGGGCGGCGCAGACTGGCAGAAGATCGGCGAAGAGAGCATGCAGATCATCATGAATGGGATGGCAAAATAACATGGAGACACACATGAACCTGGTCACCGGGGCTACCGGACACATCGGCAACGTGCTCATTCGGAAACTGCTCGAACAGGGCAGGCAGGTGCGCGCCCTGGTCTGGCGCGGCGAGGACACCGCCTGCATCGACGACCTGCCCATCGAAAAGGTCAGCGGCGATGTGCTCGACCCCGCCAGCCTGGATGCGGCTTTCTCCGCCGTGGACACGGTCTATCACCTGGCGGGCATCATCTCGATCATGCCCGGGCGCAACCCCTTTGTCTGGAAGGTCAATGTGGAGGGCACCCGCAACATCCTCGACGCCGCCCGCCGCGCCGGTGTCCGCCGCCTGGTCTACACCAGTTCGATCCACGCCATCAAGCGCGCCCCGCACGGGGTGGAGATGAACGAGACGCTCGGCTTTGACCCGAACAACCACTATGGGGAATACGACCGCTCGAAAGCCACCGCCAGCCTCGAAGTGCTCCAGTCGGCACGCACCGACCTGGACGCGGTCATCGTCTGCCCCACCGGTGTCATCGGACCGTTCGATTTCCGCGGCTCGGAACTGGGCGAAGTGATCCGCGGGGCCTCGGAAGCCCACCCGATGTTCTATGTCGAGGGGGCATACGATTTCGTGGATGTGCGCGACGTGGTGGATGGTCTCATCGCCGCCGCCGAGAAGGGACGCCGCGGTGAGAGTTACATCCTCGGCGGGCATAAGCTTTCGGTGCGCTACCTGCTTGAGACGGTCCGCGAGGTCACCGGCAAGGCATTCGCCAGCATCCGCATCCCCTTCTCGCTGGCGGAGTTCGCCGCCCGCTTCACCCCCTGGTATTACCTGAAGACCAGGACCAAGCCGCGCTTCACCCCGTACTCGCTGGAAGTCTTGCAGAGCAATGCCGAGATCAGCCACGCCAAGGCGATGAAGGAACTGGGTTACAAGCCGCGCCCGATGATCGAGACCATTGCCGATACGGTGCGCTGGTTCTTCGAACGCCGCAAACTGCGCTCAGCCTAGTCTCCATGCAGTACCTCTTCGCGACCCCCATCCCGCTCCCCTGGCTGCTGGCAGACCTGTTGACCCTGGCGGTCACCGTGCTGGTGCTGGTGTATGTCGTCCGCAGGAGCGCCCACCCGGTGGCGGTCCTGCTGGAAGGCATCGCCTTCATCGTTCTCTATGCCAGCGTGTATGAGAACTTCGCCGTCGTACAGGGCTGGTACTTCTATGGGCACTCCCTCATGATGATCGGCGATGTGCCCCTCGCTGTCCCCCTGCTGGAAGCGGATGTCCTGCTCACCGTGCTCTGGTTGTTGGATAAGATGGAGATCCCGGCGTGGTGCAAGCCGTTCATTGCCGGGTTGTTCGGCACCCTGC
>JBFYSG010000156.1:0-3111 GCA_041301835.1 Chloroflexota bacterium
TAGCAAGGATATTCCAATATCCCTGCGAGGTATGGCTATCGCGGACCTTTTCTACCAAACTGGCGTTCCAGCGCATCCACAGACAGGTGGATCATCGTCGGCCTGCCATGCGGACAGGTGCGCGGCGAGGCGCAGGCTTCCAGGTCGTTCAGCAGGGCGCGCTGTTCCTCCGCCGAGAGAACCTGCCCCGATTTGACTGCCAGCCGCTTGCAGACCCGCCCGGCAATCCTTGCCTCGATCTCGTTCTGCAGCGGGGATTCATCCTCCTCGAAGTCTTCCACCAGGGCGCGCAGCGCCGCAGCGGGGTCAGCCCGGGCGAACAGCGTCGGAAGGGCGCGCACCTGGAAGGCGTTGTTGCCAAAGGATTCCACCTCAAAGCCGAAGTGTGCCAGCACCGGCAATTGCCCCTCGAGCAGGCGCGCGCTGGCAGGCGGCAGTTCCACCAGCGCCGGTGTGAGCAGTGCCTGGCAGGGGATATTCTTCAGTTCGTGCTGTGCCATCAACTTTTCGAACAGCACCCGCTCGTGTGCGGCGTGCTGGTCGATCAGGTAGAGCCCATCGGGACCCTCCGCCACCAGGTACGCCGCCCCGATCTGTCCGATCAGGCGCAGCAGGGGGACTTTATCGAATGCGGGGGGTTGCGAGACCTGCCCCTGCGCCCCGGCGGCGGGCGCTGTGAGGCTCCCGGGCGGGTGTCCAAGTGTCCAGGCGGCATCCACCTGCGAGGCGCCGGCAGGAGTCTTGTCCCCGTTGCCGCCCCGCCCCCATAGGTTTTGTCCCGCCGCCTGCGGCACGGGTGTATATGCCAGGATCGCCCGCCGGACAGCACGCTGGACGAAACTGAAGATCCGGTCCGGGTTGCGGAAGCGCACCTCCGCCTTCGCCGGGTGGACGTTCACATCCACCTCGCCGGGGGGCAGTTCAAGGAACAGCGCCGCCATGGGGAAGCGCCCGACCATCAACAGGGTGTGATAGGCTTGCAGCAGGGCGGCGGTGAGCGGGGTATCCTGCACCCAGCGCCCGTTGATAAAGAAGGTGATCTCCTTGCGGTTGGAACGGGTCAGCGCCACCGGTGAGATAAAGCCGGAGACCTTCCCCCCTTCTTCCTCCGCCAGCAGGTCCAGCATCTGGCGCGCCACCTCCACACCGTAGAGCGCCGCCAGGATGGCACGCCGGTCGCCATCCCCGCCGGTTTGCAGGCTTGGCTTTCCGCCTTCGCTGAGTTTAAAGCGTACCTGCGGATAAGCCAGGGCGTACCGCGCCAGCAGGGTGTCGATGACGCGTCGTTCGGTCGCGTCCTGTTTCAGGAATTTCAGCCGCGCCGGGACGTTGAAAAACAGGTCCTCCACCTGCACCACCGTGCCGGGCGGGGCGCCGACCTGCTCCACTTTACCGATCCTGCCGCCTTCCACTTTCAACCGGGCGCCTGCCTTCGCCTGCGCCGGGCGGGAGGTGATGGTCAGGCGCGAGACCGAGCCGATGGATGCCAGCGCCTCACCGCGAAAACCGAGCGTGGCGATCTGGAACAGGTCTTCTGCTGACGAAAGTTTGGAAGTGGCATGGCGCTCGACTGCCAGGATCAATTCCCCCGCTGCTATGCCCTGCCCGTCATCGGAAACGCGCATCAGGGTGCGCCCGGCATCCGTGACCTACACGCTCACGGTTGTGGCGCCTGCATCCAGGGCATTCTCCAGCAATTCCTTGACCACCGATGCCGGACGTTCCACCACCTCTCCCGCTGCGATCTGGGAGGCAACTTCCGGTGCCAGTACATGGATGGACATGGCTTTATTCTACCGTATAATAGCGCAATGCGATTTAACACCTTCTTTTTCGACCTGGATGAGACGCTGTACCCCGCTTCCAGCGGCTTGTGGCTGGAAATACGCGCCCGCATCAATGCGTACCTGCGCGAGCGCATGGGTTTTCTGCCGGAGCAGATCGAGAGCCTGCGCGAGAGTTATTTCCGTGAATACGGCACCACCCTGCGGGGTCTGCAAGCCAACCACCAGGTGGATATGGATGATTACCTGGCGTATGTTCACGATATCCCGCTGGAGGATCATCTCCAACCCGATCCTGCCCTGCGCGCCGCGCTGGAGTCCATCCCGGCGCGCAAACTCATCTTTACGAATGCCGATTGCGCCCATGCCGGGCGTGTTACCCGCGTGCTCGGTCTGGAGGGCGTCTTCGATGGCTGCATCGATGTGCATGCCATCGCCCCGCACTGCAAACCCATGCCCGGTTCCTTCGAACGGGCGCTGGCGGCGGCAGGGGACCCTGACCCGCACCGCTGTGTCCTGCTGGACGACCAAGGGCGCGTCACCCGGGCGGCACGCGCCCTGGGTATGTACACTGTGCTGGTTGGCAAGGACGAGCCGGGTTTCGATGCCGACGAGGCGCTGACCAGCCTGACGGACCTGCCGGAACTGATCCGCTACTGGCGGATCTGAGCCTGCCCGCCGTTCATGCTTCTTTAATCCACGGGTGTTAAACTCGGGAATTGTTCTTCATAATCATTCAGGAGATATCAAATGAATAAGACTCTACGCGGCATCCTGCTCGCTTTCGTGGTTGTGGTCCTGGTGGGCTGCCTGTTCGGTGGCGGCTTTGCGGTGGGTCGCTCCACCTCCGCAGGAACCCCGGTTGCCGGGACTCTCCCCACCCAGGAGCCCGCTGCAAGCCAAGAAACCGGCACGCCCGCCGACCTGCAGACGATCTTTGCCCCCTTCTGGGAAGCCTGGGATATCGTCCACGAATCGTACTTCATCCAACCGCTGGATGACATCACCCTGGTGGATGGCGCCATCCGCGGCATGATGGAGGCCCTGCCGGACGACCATTCAAGTTACATGGATCCGCAGGAGACCAGCGATTTCAACATCGATATGTCGGGTGAATACGACGGCATCGGCGCTTATGTGGACACCGAGGCGGAACTGCTGACCATCGTCCGCCCGATCCCCGGCTTCCCCGCCGAACAAGCCGGGCTGCTGCCCGGAGACAAGATCATCGCCGTGGACGGGGAGGACGTGATCGGTATGGAGCCCGCCCTGGTGCGCCTCAAGGTGTTGGGTCCGGCAGACAGCACGGTGGTGCTGACGATCCTGC
>JBFYSG010000157.1:0-4874 GCA_041301835.1 Chloroflexota bacterium
TAGCGTTGCCACCACGATATTGGCTGTTGAGCCGATGATGGTGCCGTTCCCGCCAAAACCCGCCCCAAACGCCAGCGCCCACCATAGGGGTCCGATCTCCATGCCGGCAGCGCCCAGCCCCTGGATGACCGGGATCATGGCGATCGTGATCGGGATGTTATCGACCACTGCCGATAATCCCGCCACGAACCAGATGACGATCACACCGAACACCACCGGAGGGATGCTCTGGGCATTCTCAAGCAGCCGCACGAGTGCCTCAAAGACCCCCGCCGCCTCAAGCCCGCCAACCATGATGAACAACGCCGCGAAGAAGAGCAGCACGCTCCATTCGATGCGCTCCAGCATCTTCTTGACATCGGGTCGTACCCAGAGCATGGCTGCCGCCGCCGCGCTCAATGCCACGAACGATGGGCTGATCTGCAGGAAATGGGAGACAATGAACAACAGGACGGCTGCCCCTAATATGATCAGCACTCTCCAGGTATTCTTCCGATCGTTCAATGCCTGGTCGGGATTGAGCTGCATCACCGCTTTCATCTTCCGGGGTCGGGCAGCCAGTTCGCGCCGGAACAGGAATCGCAGCAGGAGCAAGGCGGTCAGCCAGACGATAACAACGATCGGGAAGGAATTGACCAGGAAATCGATGAACGACAACCCGGCTGCGGATCCGATGATGATATTGGGGGGATCGCCAACCAGGGTCGCCACCCCGCCGGTATCCGAAAGGAGCGCCTCAGCCAGCAGGTAGGGGGTCGGGTTGATCCCCAGGATCTCGCAGATCAGGATCGTCACCGGCGCGATCAGGACGACCGTGGTGACGTTATCCAGGAACATCGAAACCACGGTTGTAACCGTGCCAAGCAGCACCAGCAGGCGCACCGGGTGCCCCCGCGACAACTTGCCTGCCCAGACCGCCATGTATTGAAAAAAACCTGTTGGCTCAAGCAGGGCTACCAGGATCATCATGCCCAGCAGGAGACCCAGGGTGTTGAAATCCACCGCCTGGAGCGCCTGGGCTTCCGAATAGAAACCAAGCACTTTGCCCGCCCCCACCATCAGGACCGCCCCGGCGATGCCGACGATCGTGCGGTGTATCCTGTCAGAGAAGATCAATACCAGGCTGACCAGGAAGATCAGGCTGGAAAGGATTGCCGCGAGGATCATCCTTCTACTCCGTTTGCCACAGGGAAAGGATGGCGGTGCCGATATCCACGTGGGAGACAAGTCCGACCAGCTTGCCCGCTGCGTTGGTCACCGGCAGATCGAACAGCCGGTTCTGAAGCATGGTGGCATAGGCGCGCAGCAATCCGCTGTCTTCCTCGATGGTCAGCACAGGCTCCATAATGGTGGTCACGCGCCGGGCGATCTCCCTGTGCGCCGGTCGGGTCGTTTCAACCGCGCCGAAATCGTGAACAAAGTCGAAGTCGGCGACCAGGTTGACGAAGGCCGGTAATTCCAGCGATAGCAGATCGCTTAGCCGCACCACGCCAACCGGCTTGCCTTGTTCGTCCACCACCGGGAGGATGCCCACATGTTTGGCAACGATCAAGGCTGCCGCCTCGGCGATGGTGGTCTTTTCTTTGATGGCGATCACATTCTTTTTCATGCAATCTTTAATTTCCATACTGCCTCCTGCAGGGGGTAAATGAAGAGCGGCTGACATTGGTTTCTTTGCATGCCAGCCGCCCGAGTGGAGGAAAGGAACAAGGCTCAGGACGGACTGTCACCGCTTGATCTGCGTTTTAAGAGACCGGGCGTAAAAACGATACGTCGTTCCGGCAAAGACCGATGCTCGAGATCCGCTGCCAGCATGTTGACCAGTTTACGGGCGACCTCGTAGACCGGTATGTCCAGCGTGGTCAGAGGGGGGTCGCTGTGCGCGGATGTGGTCACGCCATCGAACCCTGTAACCGCCACATCCTTCCCGACCAGCAGACCGAGGTCATGCAGGGCGTGGATCACGCCGAATGCGGTCTCGTCATTCACGCACATGATCGCATCCGGTGGATTGGGCAGACAGCACAATCGCTTGGCAGCTTCGTAAGCGCCTGCGCTGGTCTGATCGCTCACCTGCACCAGGTCGGGGTCATAAGCCATGTGCCTGTCTGCCAGCCCCTGGCGGTACCCTGCCAGGCGTTCGTCCGAGATCACCAGCTGATCCGGCCCCCCGATGAACGCGATCCGCTGGAACCCGCTTTCCGCAAGGTGGGCGACCAGACCAGCCATGCTGGCGGTATTGTCCACTTCCACGCGTGGATAGTCGATGCCGTCCTTGGAATGCTCCAATCCGACGAAGGGGATGCTTTGTTCGGTCAGGAAGCGGATCCGCCAATCCTGGGTGCGGACCTGGTCCAGGATGAAGCCATCCACTTTTCTGGATTGCACCCAGGTGCGATAGATGGCTTGCTCCGCATCGGCGCCCGGTGGGGCGATGGAAACCAGCAGGTCGAAGGGGTGCAGGGCGGTCTCATCGCCCAGCCCGGAAAGAAATTCCGAGGTGAACGGACTGGCGAAGCGTGGTGTATCCGAAGAGAGGATATAGCCGATGGCGTCCGACTTTTGCCGCCGCAACTGGCGGGCAGCCCGGTTGGGTACATACCCCATCTCCCGGGCAGCCGTGATGACCCGCTGCCGGGTTTCCTTCGAGATATCCGGGTACCCATCCAGGGCGCGCGAGACAGCGGCGATGGAAAGGTTCAAGTTCCTGGCGATATCGCGGATGGTGATCGGCATGCTGTCCCTTGATCTACTTAAACGTTTCAGGCATTATACATGAAAAAACGGGAAAAATGCCAGGCCTCCGTGAATTACCCCTCCGCCCCCGCTTCGCTCTCCGCCGCTTCCAACTCCTGGCGCGTATTGACATTCCAGAACGCCCTGCCCGCAGGGTCTGCGGATGCGATCTCGTCCGGGGTCAGTTCGCGCCCCCGCACTCGCCCGAACCAGTCGATGGTTTTCAATTCCCCCGCCTCCAGCGCCGCCAGCACGGCAGGCAGGCAGGTTTCCCGGCGGTAGAGCGCATGCAGCGGCTCCAGCCCGCCCGGCGAACGCGGCACCACCAGGTCTGCCCCTTCGTCCAGCAGGATGCGGTGCGCCAGCCTCAGCAGGTCGGCGCTGGCGAAGGGCATGTCGCACGCCACCACCGCCACGCACGGGTGTGAGGCGCTTGCCAGCGCGGTGTACAGCCCGCCGAGCGCGCCATGCCCGGGCAGGATGTCGGCGACCAACGGCAAGCCCAGGAAGGCGTAACCTTCCGGCTGGTTGGTCGTCACCAGCCTCTCGACCGCCAGCCCCTCCAGCCGTTCCACCACGCGCTGGATCAGCGGGCGTCCCTGGAAGGACATCAGCGCCTTGTCGGCGCCCATGCGGCGCGAGCGCCCGCCCGCCTGGATCACCAGCGCCAGGTCGTCCAGCCTGCCGCCACGGGGCGGGGTTAGGTGTGCCTGCCCCGGGGTGAAGGTGCCTGCGTCCATGCTCATGCGCTCACACCACCGGCAGGCGCCCGCTGGTCATCGACACCAGCCGCACGCCCATGCGGTGCAGTTGGTGGAAACTGGCGCCCTGCGAGACGCCGCGCAGCACGGCAGGGATGTCCTCCACGATCGAGCCGGAGAGGATGTCCACGCCGCTCTCGAACAGGATCGGTGAGAGCGGGGTGGTGGGTCCCAGCAGCAGGGTCAGGGTGTCCGGGCGGCGCAGCGCCATCAGCCCGCCAAAGGTGCGGTTGACCAGCGTCGCGGCGGTGATCGCCAGCACATCCGCCTGCGGGATGACCTGCGCCGCGGCGCTGGCGGGCAGGTCGCCGGGGCGCGGCTCCTGCTCCAGCACCAACAATTTACCGACGCGCGGCTCCAGGTGCGGCACGAAGGGGAAATGCCCGACCAGGACCACGGTCCTGCCGGCGCCGTGGCGGGCGATGACCTCCTCGGCGTGGATCTCTGTCCAGCGCGCCGGGTCGTGCCGCAGCAGGGCATTCAGCGCCGCCATGCCGATGGATACCTCGGGCAGGCGCGGCGAGCGCACCAGCGCCGCCAGGGCGCGCGCCGGCCGTTCCGCCAGCCGCCCGGCATCCGGGATGCTGGGCTCGTTGGTGTAGTGGTGCGAAGTATCGCCCATCGTCGCTGCCAGGCCGCAGCGCAGCCCGCCATCCACCCGCACGGCAACCGCCGTCCAGAACAGACCCACCTGCACGCTGGCGGTTTCACCGTCGGGCAGGGAGGCGAGCAGTGGTTCGTAGAAGGCATCCGGTTCGGTCATCGGCATCCTGTAAGGAAAAGGCTGTCTCCAATGGAAAGGGGACAGCCGTCCGGGGAAGTCCGGGCACTCTCCTTTCCAAGGTGCAACGCGCGGGGGTCGGGGCGTTTCCAGCGCCGACCGGGGTCACCTGTGCGGGTGACCGGCGGGCTGCCGGAGGTTGATCCGTGAGACAGCCGCGCCTGGAGAGACATCATTATAAACGTATTTGCGGGGGATACTCCTTCTCCAGCTCCCTTGTGTAATACGATAATTTATGTCATAATTATCTATATTAATCAACTAGGAGAGAAATCATGCCATCCCGCAAAATGATCCCCGTCAGCCTGCTGATCCTGACCCTGTTCGTCAGCGCCTGCAGCCTGGCACCCGCCGCAAGCCCCACCGAAGCGCCGATGCCCGTGGACTTGCCCACCCTGACCACTGACCCGCTGGTGACCGAGACCGCCACCGTGGAGGTCCTGCCCAGCGCGACCCCGGACACGTCGGTCACCATCACCGCCGCGACCGGCAGCCTTGCCATCCGCCGCGGACCCGGCACCGCTTACGATGTGCTCGGTTTCCTGCAGGACGGTCAGAGCGCGGTCGCCACGGCGCGCGATTCCGCCGGTTCCTGG
>JBFYSG010000158.1:0-6455 GCA_041301835.1 Chloroflexota bacterium
GGACCCAGGAACAGGTTGATGCCCAGGCGGGAGAGCTCGCTGCCCGCGATCTCGCCCACCTGTCCTGCCAGGGTTGGATCCCAGGTGGCGCCGATCGCCATTAGATTCGGCAGAGGGGTGAGCCCTGTCAGGATCTGGTCTGCTGGGGCACCGCCTCCGGGCTGCGAAATACCGATGAAGAGCGGGACATACTGGATGGATGCGGGTCCCCCGGTGCTGGGATCCACAGGTGAGCCGAGTGAAGACTGCATTTCATAGGTCTGCAGTTGGGCGATCAGATCGTACGCCGCGGTGATCGTATCAGGCGCTTCGACAAAATTATCGTTCTCCGCCAGCAGGACGACCCCCCCGATATGGTGATTCAGGATCAGGTCGCGTATCTGTGAATCCATCCCCGCGCTGGAGCCCTGGAATGAAACCAGGAATAACTGCCCCACACGCTCCTCGGGGGTCAAGTCGGTCAGCAATTGCCGGGCATACGTCTCGCTGGCTTCGCGTGCCGCGCGGACTGTTCCCGGCGCAGGCAAGGATGCCACCAGGAAGATCAGGCAGACAAGGCAGAGCAAACGGTTCTTCATAATAAGGTATTGAAGCGCGCACACAGATCTGCATGCGTCTCAGGTTGTATATTACCACCACTCAGGATCACCACCGCCGGTGGCTTGACTTTGCCAGCCAGGACAGCCGCCAGTCCCACGGCACCCGAGCCTTCCACTTTCTGGTTGTATTTGCGCCAGGCGAAGGCTACCGCCCTGCCGATCTCTTCTTCCGAGACCAGCAGGATATCCTGGGCGTATTGCCGCACCAGCGGGATGGTCAGCGAACCAGCCTCCACCGCGCCGGTCAATCCATCCGCCAGGGTGGGCAGGTCTTGAACGCCCACCTGGCTGCCGCTTTTGTAGAGAGCATGCATGAATGCCGAGGCTTCAGCATTGACCCCCACCAGGCGGATGCGGGCGCCGGCATGCTCCAGCGCAGCACCGATGCCCGCCAGCAAGCCTCCACCGCCCACCGGCACCACCACGGTCAAGGCTGGCTCGGGCGGCATGTCCTCTGCCAGTTCAAGACCTATCGTCCCCTGCCCGGCGATCACCTGCCCATCGTTATATGGTGAGACCCAGGTCAGCCTGTGCTGCCTGGCATACCCGATGGCAGTCTGCTCAGCCAGTTCGTAGCCGCCCGCCACCAGTTCGACCTGCGCGCCCAGGGAGCGCATAGCATCCAGTTTGGTTGGCACCGCATGGTCCGAGGCGAAAACCGTGACCGGCGCGCCGACCAGTTTGGCTGCCAGCGCCACCCCCTGCCCGTGGTTGCCCGCCGATGCGGTCACCAATCCCGCCGCCTGTTCCCAGGCTTCCAGCGCCAGGACCTTATTAAGTGCTCCGCGGACCTTGAAGGAGCCGGTCACCTGCTGGTTTTCCCATTTCAGGTACAGATTCAATTCGGCGTCGTTGGTGAGCAACGTACGCCGAATATGTGGTGCCACGCGCAGAGCCGCCTGCCCGATCCATTCGGGTGGGATCATGTTTGTCTTCCCAGCACCCGGGCAAGTGAAGCCGGATCATCGGTGAAAATGCCATCCACGCCCAAGCCCAGCAGGCGTTCCATCTCCGGCACAGCATTGACCGTCCAGGTGTTGAGACGCATCCCGGCGGCATGCAGGCGGGTCACCAAGCTGGCGGTCACGTCTGTGACATGCGGATGCAAGGCATACAGGTTCCTTTGCCAGCCCAGGGTGCGTGCCGGCAAGCCCAGCAGCCCTTTCCAGGCGAGCAAACCGCAGGGTACTTCGGGCAGCCGCGCCTGCGCCTGGCGCAGGTTGCGCAGGAAGAACGATGAGAACAGTATGCGCCCCTGCATCTGGTGCCGCCTGACGAGGGTGCAAACCTTCTCCACCAGGTCATCACGTGGCGTGGCGTAATTCGTCAACTCGACATTCATGTGCAGCCGGTCGCCGACGGATTCGAATACCTCATCCAGCGTGGGGATGCGTTCTGGAGGGTATTGATCCTTGTACAGGACGCCGGCATCCAGCTGCTTAAGTTGCGCCAGCGAAAGGTGGCGTACATCCCCCTGACCGTTCGTCGTGCGGTCCACGGTCTGGTCGTGGATGACGACCACCTGCCCATCCTGGGATAGTTTTACATCGAACTCGACCGCCTCGGCTCCCTTCTTCACCGTTGCCTGGAAGGCAAACAGGGTGTTCTCGGGCGCGTGGGCAGAATCCCCGCGATGGGCAATGATGATCGGGGTTTTGATCTCGTTCCACATTTAGATGTCCACAAAATAGGCCTGGCAAGCGCGGTCGATCATTTCCTTGGACAAGACCGGGTCGGTGGAAAGGTAACGGGCGATATCCAGGATCTGGTCGCAAAGGTCACGCGGATGCGAAGCGCGCAGTTTGCGGTTGCGCTTGATGTACCATTCCTGCAGCAGGTATGCCAGCCCCTGGTCGCTGTACAGCACGCCCTTTTGCTGGGAGATGCGCATGAAGATCTCACGGTACTCCTCGTAGGAGGGATCGGTGATCTCGATCTTGTGGCGCAGGCGGCGCAGGAAGGCTTCATCCACCAGGTCGCGCGGCGGCAGGTTGGTAGAGAAGACCACCAGCACATCGAACGGGATGTCCACCTTCCTGCCAGTGTGCAGGGTAAGGTAATCCACCCGGTTCTCCAGCGGGACGATCCAGCGATTGAGCAGGTCGCGCGGGCGCACCTGCTGGCGACCGAAGTCATCGATCAACAGGATGCCGCCATTGGCTTTCACCTGGAAGGGGGCTTCGTAGTATTTATGCGTATCGTCGAAGACAAGGTCCAACCCTTCCAGCGTCAATTCCCCACCCGTAATGATGAACGGTCGGCGGATCTTGGTCCAGCGCGGGTCGCGCCGTGAGCCGGCGCGCAGTCCGCCCGTGCCGTTCGATTGGGCATCCGCTTCGCCTGCCAGCTGGTGGTTGCCCGAGTCATACAGTTTCACCACCTGACCATCCACGTAGAGGGCGTAGGGGATATACATGGCTTGCGAAAGCACCAGGTTGCCAAAAGCCTTGGCAACGCTGGTTTTACCGTTGCCTGGCGGACCGTAGAGGAAGATGGATGTGCCCGAGTTCAGGGCGGGTCCCAGCCGCTGGAAGATATTTTCCGAAAGCACCAATTGCGAAAGGATCTGCCGCATGTTGCGGCTCGTGATCGCCACCCTGCCACGGCTCTGCCGGCGGATGGAATCATTGTATTTGGCGATCGGTACCGGGGCAGGTCCGGCGTACTGGCTGCGCTCAAGGGCTTCGCGGGCACGCTGGATGCCCGCGCCGGTGATCGCATACTGATACGAGCCTTCACCCAGCCCCATCTGGGAGGATTTCACTTCGATCAGTTTCTCCCGCTTCAAACTTTCCAGGATCTGGTCAACGATCCCGGCAAAAGGCAGCGCGATCTCCTCGGCAACCTTAAAACCGGAAAGATAGCCCTGGTAATACAGGATCTTGAGTGTCAGGTCCTGCAGCCAGAGCAGGGAAAGCCCGGTATCGTCCAATTTGGTGATCGGCGCCGGATAAAAGGGGGTTGTATTAACAACTGTTGAAGCAGGTCGCGGGGTCAGGGTCATGCCAGCCTCCCAAAGTTGATACCTTATAATTATAGCACGCAGGGCGATTGGGTATACAGCATTTCGTTTATAATCTGGGGATGCATCTTACCGTAATAATACCCATTTTCAATGAGATCAAGACACTGCAGACGATCGTTGAGCGCGTCCTGGCGACCGGTCTGGCATATGAGATCATCCTGGTGGACGATCATTCCACAGATGGCACCCGTGACCTGCTGACTGAATTGGACGGCACACGCGGCATCCGCGTCATCCTGCACGAAAAGAACCAGGGCAAAGGCGCGGCGGTCCGCTCCGGGCTTGCCGCCGCGGGCGGCGAGATCATCCTGATCCAGGATGCTGACCTGGAATACGACCCGCGCGACTACCCGCTGCTGCTGAGACCCATCCAGGAAGGTCTGGCAGATGTCGTCTATGGTTCACGTTTTCTGGGAGGACCCCGGCGGGTGACCATGTTCTGGCATCTGCTCGCCAATAAACTCCTGACCTTTGCCACCAACCTGCTTTACGATACCATCCTCAGTGATATGGAGACGGGCTACAAGGTTTTCCGCCGCAGCGTGATTGATGGAATGACCCTGCATGCCCGGCGTTTTGATTTTGAGCCAGAGTTCACCGCCAAGATCCTCAAGCGCCATTTCCGCATCTTTGAGGTGCCGATCACCTTCAATCCACGCGATTATTCCGAGGGGAAAAAGATCAAGTTCAAGGATGCCTTTGCCGCCCTTTGGACGCTGGTCAAGTACCGATTCGTCGATTGACCCTCGCGTGCCCCTCCCTTCATGATCGAGTGTTGACAGCCCCCTGCACATCGGGTATGCTTGCGCCGTCCGGGTGGGTCCGGCGCGGCGAAGCCTCACGAACCCCGTCAGGGTCGAAAGACAGCAGCGGTAAGAGAGTATCTTTGGGCGCCGCCGGGTAGCCTGCCCGGATATTGTTTTTCCCGTACGCCTGTGGCAAAATAACCCCATGCAGCGCTGGAAACGATTCCTGCTCACCCTGGTGATAGGCTTGCTTGCCGGTCTGATCTACGGCTGGCTGGTCAGCCCCGTGGAACTGGTTGACACGACTCCGGAAATGCTGAGTGAGGATTACCGCACCGATATCGTGTTGATGGTCGCCGAGATCCACGCTGGTGCCACCGACCCGGGATCATCCCGGCAGGTGCTTGCTTACTTCTTCCCCCAGTCGCCCGGCATCACCGCCACCGAAGCACTCGCCTATGCCAGCGCCGCCGGATATGCCCAGCCTGACCTGAGCCTGCTGCTGGATCTCAGTCGCGCCATGCCCGCCACCGACCCCGGGGTCAGCCCATGAACCGCACCCGCCCATGGCTGGATCTCCTGCTTGGTTTACTCCTGGGTCTATCGCTCGGTCTGGCGGTCGCCTGGTGGGTCGCACCCAATACACACATCGACCGCTCGCCTGCCGCCCTGCACAGCGATTACAAGGATGAATTCCGCCTGCTGGTGGCATCCACCTACCTGGCAACCGGGGACACCGGCAGGGCACAGGTGCGGCTCTCCTTGCTCGGTGACACCGATATCGTCTCAGCGCTTATCGATGAAGCCCTTCGCATCCAGGCTGGTCAGGTGCACACACTGCAGTTCAGCCAAGACCCGGAACTGGCGGTCAATGCCCTCGCCCTGTTAGCCAACGCCCTCCAGGATTACGATGGCACTCCGCCAGCCGCGCCAACCGGCACACCCGTGACCTCCGGCAGCTCCCCGACACCCACCCTGTCCGCCTTTACGCTGGTCAGCACCGAAACGATCTGCGATCCCGACCAGGAGGTCAGCCTGGGAGAGGTCAGACTGCGCGACCGGACAGGGAACCCGGTGCCGGGGGTGGAGGTTCTGGTCACTTGGGAAGGCGGACGCCAAAGCATCTTCACCGGTCTTAAACCGGAGATCGATCCCGGTTATGCCGATTTTCTGCTGACGCCCGGCACGGAATACGCCATCCAGGTGCTGCCATCCAGCCTGCCAGTCCCGGATCTCAGCGCGCCTGTTTGCACCCGCGAGGATGGATCCAGTTACAGCGGGGGGTTAAGGCTGGTCTTTCAACAACCGTGAGCAAAGTCAATCAGGGTCCGGAACGAACACCCCGTAGGCATCATCCTGGTACACCGGGGTTAAGGACCGGCATCTCCCGGGGAAATCCGCCGGCAGGATGACGTGTGTAACCCCTTGGTCGAAGAGATCGTCCAACAGAGAACAATCTCCGGATTCATAGAAGTGCTTGGCGTTCAAGAATCGGCTGTACCAGGTGATCACTTCCCGGTACTGGTATGGAATGGAGAAGAAATCACCGTAGACAGGCGCCTGGGCATTCAGTCGAAAATCGTACATTTTCACCGGGATAAGGTACATTTCACCGGGCTGCTGGTGTCCGGCTACATACCTCTGCACAGGAACTGCCGGTGAGCCTGCCGCTTCGGCGGTCTCCACCCGGGTGCGGATCATCCCAACAACCAGCGCGCACACGACCATAACCGCCATCCCGACCCTCAGCCCCTGCATCCACCGCGCCGGCAGCCAGGCATCTGCACCCAGCACCGATCTCCAGACGATCACCGCCAAAGCGATCGGCATCAACCAGGTGGAAATACGCCAGGGGAACAGCAGGGCAAGGGCAGGATCGGCGCTGATGACCTGCACCACGGTCAGCAACGCGGCTGCACCCAGCGGGAGTGCCACGAGCAGCAACAACTTGTGCCGCCGCACCAGGAATAGGGCAGTGCCCAGCAGGAGACCTCTGGCGAGCGTTGTCCAATCCAGCCAGTCTGCCACACGAGCATGGTGGGGAATGCGGATATTGACCAGGATATCCCGCGCCCGGGCAGCTGT
>JBFYSG010000160.1:0-7696 GCA_041301835.1 Chloroflexota bacterium
GGTTGGCTTGCAGGGCGTCCACGATGCGCATCTTGTGTTCCGGCGAGACGCGGGCAAAGACATCCGTGGTTTCGATGGATGACTTTAGCTCGTCCTCGCTCATGCGGTCCACGTCGGCGCCGGTGGCAACCTTGTGCCCGGGGCGCAGCAGACCGATCGCCTGGGCTATGGCGCGGGCGGTGTTGGGGTAATCACCCGTGATCATGACCGTGCGAATGCCGGCGCGGGCGGCTTTGCTCAACGCGACCTTCACTTCCGGGCGGGCGGGATCGATCATGCCAAGCAGACCGATGAAGATGAGGTCTTGTTCCAGTGTATCCACACTGAGCTCGCCCTCCGGCACTTCCTTTTCCAGGCGCCCTGCCACGCCGAGCACGCGCAGCGCGTCCTCGGTCATGGCATCGTTGGCATCCAGGATGAGCTGGCGGGCGGCGTCGTCCAACGGGCGCGGCTGGTCGTCCATGCCCATGATGCGGGTGCACAGGTTCAGGACCACATCCGGCGCGCCCTTGACGGCGATCATGTTCCAACCCTTGTACTTGTTGTCGTAGAAGGGAGAGATGTCTTCCGGGTGCGGGTCATCCACGCTGTGGATGGTGATCATGCGCTTGCGTTCCGAATCGAAGGGCACTTCACTTTCGCGCGGGTAGGCATCCTTGATCTCGCCGTGCCAGGCGCCCGCCTTGGCGGCGGCGACCAGCAGGGCGCCCTCGGTGGGGTCACCGACGATTCGGTAGGTCTGTTCTTCGCCGCTCTCGCCGGTGGTTTCCAGCAGGGCGTCATTGTTCAGCACGCCCACCCACAGGGTTGTCAGGGCAGCCGGGTATTTTTTCAGATCAACCGGCTTGCCGCCGATCTGGAATTCACCCACCGGGGCGTAGCCCGTGCCGGTTACATCAATGAATTGCCCGTCAGCCCACAGGCGTGTGACGGTCATCTCGTTCTGGGTGAGCGTACCGGTCTTGTCGGAGCAGATGGTGGTGGCGGAACCGAGCGTCTCCACCGAGGATAATTTACGGATGAGGGCGTGGCGCTTGACCATCTCGCTCATGCCCAACGCCAGGCTGATGGTCACCACGGCGGGCAGCCCCTCGGGCACCGCCGCGATCGCCAGGCTGATGGCGATGATGAAGACCTCGGTGATCTCCCTGGCATAGGTCCTGAAATACGTCAGCGGACCGGTGAAGAGTTCGCCGATAACGGTGTAGTTGATCAGTGCCACGACAAAGACGATCGCCACCAGGATCAGCGAGCCGATCGAGAGGATCCGACCCAACTGGTCCAGGCGCCGCTGCAGGGGCGTTTCCTCCTGCTCGACGGTTTGCAACATCTCGGCGATGAGTCCCAACTGCGTGTGCATGCCTGTGCTGGTGACCACACCGCGCCCGCGCCCGTAAGCGACGGTCGTGCCCATGAATGCCGTGTTCTTGCGGTCGCCCAGTGGGACGTTCTTTTCCATCACGCCGGCGGCATTCTTCTGCACCGGCAGCGATTCCCCGGTCAGCGAGGCTTCCTCAACGCGCAGGTTGACGGCTTCGAGCAGGCGCACGTCCGCAGGGACGAAGTTGCCTGCTTCAAGGAAGACAATATCACCCGGCACCAGCTCGCGCGCCGGGACGGTCGTGCGGTGCCCGTCACGGAGCACATGCGCATCCGGGGCAGCCAATTTCTGCAAGGCTGCCAGGGCTTCCTCGGCGCGGCGCTCTTGGACGATGCCCAGCGTGGCGTTCAGCACCACGATCGCCAGGATGGCGCCGGTCTCAATGAATTCGGTCGTATCACCGGAATGGGCGTACTCGTTCCAGCCGATGAGACCCGAGATCAGCGCGGCGGCGATGAGCAGCCAGACGACGAAGGAGTTGATCTGGTCCCACAGCATTGCAAGGAAACCGGGGCGCGGTTTCTCGGTCAACTGGTTGGGACCGTAACTTGCCAGGCGTTCCTTCACCTCGGCGCTGGTCAGCCCGTTCTCCTGCACCTTGAGGTGCTCCAGCACTTCCTGGGCGGGGAGGCTGTGCCAGTTGTGATCGCCTGCCTGGTGGGTTGTCGCTGGTTTTTCGATTTCTTTCTTCATCAAGGTTTCTCCGGTGAAATGAAGTAGCAGACACGCGGTCTGGAATTTCCAGGTACCCTCATTCGGGTGGCTCGATGTGCGTCCCGGATGGAATGATACCATTTTTGGGGATGACGACCAAGCCATCCTGCACGACCCAGTTATCGGTGTTGATCTCCACCTGGCGCGGGAAGGGGCGGATGACGACCTGCGCGCCGATGCGGGCGTTCTTGTCGATGATGGCGCCTTCGATGTAACAACCGGGACCGATGCCGATGGCAGGCAAGCCGGGGTTCTCGGAGGCGTAATAATCCGCGCCCATCAGGATGCTGTCACGGATGACAGTGCCCGCACCGATGACCGAGCGCAGCCCAATGACCGAATGAGTGATCTCCGCCTTCTGGATGCGGCAGCCCTCGGTGAGCAGGACATCCTTCAACACGCTGTCTTCCACCGAGGAACCGGGCAGGAAGCGGGCATGGGTGTAGATGGGATGCTTGGGCTCGTAAAAATTAAAGCCCGGATCGGCACAGGTCAGGTCGAGGTTGGTTTCATAGAAGGACCGGATGGTGCCGATATCCGCCCAGTAGCCGTCGAAATCGAAGCCGCAGACCGAATAATTCCTGATGGCGTAGGGGATGATATCCGAGCCGAAATCATCGAAGTCCGGGTTGTCGGTCAGCAGGTCGATCAGCACCTGGGTATCGAACATGTAGATGCCCATCGAAGCAAGGAAGGGGCGGGCGTCGTCCGCCCGGCTGATGAATTGCTGCTGGACCAGTGGGTCGACCGGCTTTTCCACAAAGTCGGTGATGCGCCCATCGCTGGCGCGCTTGAGGATGCCAAAGCGCGAGGCTTCAGCGGCTGCCACCGGTTGGACCGCCACGGTGATATCGGCGCCGCGCTGCCAGTGGAATTCCGCCATGGGGGCATAGTCCATGCGGTAGAGGTGGTCGCCGGCAAGGATGAGGATGTGGCTGGCATGCGAGGAGCGCAGTTGACCCAACTGCTTGCGCACGGCATCGGCGGTGCCCTGGTACCAGTCGGCGCTCTGCGGGGTCTGTTCCGCGGCCAGGATCTCGACGTAGCCGAGGTGGAAGGCATCGAAGTTGTAGGTCTGCGAGATGTGGCGGTGAAGCGAATGCGAGTTGAACTGGGTCAGGATGTCGATGCGATAGATGCCGGAGTTGATGCAATTGCTGATGGGAATGTCGATCAGCCGGTATTTCCCGGCGATGGGGACCGCGGGCTTGGAGCGCAATTTGGTCAACGGGTGCAGGCGCGAACCGCGCCCGCCGCCCAGGATGAGAGCCAGGATCTCATGCATGCCAGGCATAGGCACTCCTCCGTGCTATGGATGGGGATTCCTGTTTATTGTATCCCATCCCGGTCGTTCGTAGAGGCAAGCGGTCGCCCGGTCGAGGGGGCGCGGCGCGGCGTGAAAAACCGACGAACCGCCGTCGTGAAGTGGACGAGGGCATACCCGAGGATCATCAGGATATCGAGAAGCAGAAAAATGAACGGATGTTTCACCAGCACTCCATTTCGAGAACAAAAAGAGACCACCGGATGGCGGTCTCGCAAACGCTGAAGAGCGCACAGGCGACCGGGAGCGATGCTCCGTCCTGACGATCGACCTGCCCCGCAGTGCGGGTGCTACTCCCCGACAAGAGGATATTCTTGATATAATGCCGAAGGAGGGAATTGAACCCTCATACCCTTACGGGTACACGATTTTGAGTCGTGCGCGTCTGCCAGTTCCGCCACTCCGGCATGCGCCCAAATTTTACCACAAGTAGAGAACAAGATGAAATTAGGCATTATTGGCTTCCCCCAATCCGGTAAGACGACCCTGTTCAACGCCCTGACGCGCGGCAACGCCCCGACCACCGCTTCAGCAGGCAGGATCGAGGTGCATACCGCGGTGGTGGATGTGCCCGATCCGCGCGTGGATCAGTTATCGGCGTTGTTCAAGCCCAGGAAGACCATCCACGCCAAGGTGACCTATGCGGATATCGCCGGGCTGGACAGCGGTGCGGCGAAGAACGGATTTGCCGGTCCGCTGCTGAACCAGTTGTCCCAGATGGATGGCTTGCTCCACGTGGTGCGCTGTTTCACCAACGACCTCGTCCCGCACCCCTCCGGCAGCGTGGACCCGGCGCGCGACATCGCCTCCATGGATGGGGAACTGCTCTTGAACGACCTGATCGCGGTCGAGCGCAAACTGGAACGGCTGACCGATGAGCGCAAGAAAGGCGGCACCGACAAGGTGCTCAATGAACGCCAGACCGCGCTCTTCACCCGCCTGCACGAGATCCTCTCGCAGGACAAGCCCCTGCGGGCGGCAGAGATCTCCGCCGAGGACGAGAAACACCTCTCCGGTTTCGGCTTGCTGACGCGCAAGCCGCTGCTGGTGTTGTTGAACCTGGGCGAGGGGCAGGCGGTCCCCGAGGTGTCCTCCTCCAACCCCAGCCTCGCTTTGCAGGGCAAACTGGAGATGGAGATCGCCCAACTGCCGGCGGAGGATGCCGCCCTGTTCATGCAGGAGTACGGCATCACCGAACTGTCGCTTGACCGCATGATCAAGGTTTCATACGACCTGCTCAACCAGCAATCCTTCTTCACGGTGGGGGAGGACGAGGTGCGCGCTTGGACGACAAAACGCAGCGCCACGGCGGTGGAGGCGGCGGGCGAGATCCACACCGACCTGCAAAAAGGCTTTGTGCGGGCTGAGGTGGTGCCGTGCGCCGACCTGCTGGCGCTGGGCGGGATGGCGGAAGCCAAGGCAAAAGGCAAACTCAGGCTGGAAGGCAAGGAATACATCGTCAAGGACGGCGACATCGTCCATATACGCTTCAATATCTGATCCCACGCGACACAAGGAGCCACATGACCTATCAACTTTCACCCTGGTCCCTCAAGGATCTCTACCCGGGGCTGGACAGCCCGGAACTGGAAGATGCCTTCAAGCAGCTGGATGCCCATGTTGCCAGTTTCGAGAAACTGCGCCCGCAGTTAAAGCCCGGGATGCCTGCCAGCAGTTTCCTGGAGGTGGTGCAGGACCTGGAAGAAGGCACCCGCCTGGCGAACAAGTTGTACTCCTTTGCCGGGCTGGCGTTTGCCGCCGATACGCAGGACCAGCGCATCCAGGCATTGCTGGGGCGCATCCAGCAGTTCATGGCGGAGATGGAGAACCGCACCCTGTTCTTCAACCTGTGGTGGAAGGACCTGGACGGGAAAAATGCCAAACGCCTGCTGGAGGCATCGGGTGATTACCTTTATTTCCTGGAACTGATGCGCAAGTTCAAGCCGCACACCCTGAGCGAGCCGGAAGAGAAGATTGTCAACCTGAAGAACGTGACCGGCAACAATGCCCTGGTAACGCTGTACGATGCCATCACCAACCGCTACATGTTCAAGGTTGAGGTGGACGGTGAGACAAAGGAAATGACGCGCGGCGAATTGTTTTCCCTGGTGCGGCAGCCGGACCCCGACCTGCGGGCGCGCGCCTACCAGGAACTGTACCGCGTTTATGCCCAGGACAGCTCCATCCTGGGGCAGATGTACCAGACCCTGGTGCGCGACTGGCACAACGAGAACCTGACCCTGCGGCACTTTGCCCAGCCCATCGCCGCCCGGAACCTGGGCAACGACATCCCCGACGAGGCGGTGGAGGCGCTCCTGCAGGTGGCGCGCAAGAACACGGGCGTCTTCCAGCGCTTCTTCAAGTTGAAAGCACGCCTGCTGGGTATGAAAAAACTCCGCCGCTACGACGTGTATGCGCCGGTGGTGAAATCGGACAAGCGTTATGAGTTCGAGCGCGCGGCGGGCATGGTGTTGGAGTCGTTCGGAGCCTTCCATCCTGAATTTGCCCGCCAGGCGCGGCGTGTCTTCGATGAGTCCCACCTGGATAGCGAAGTGCGCAAGGGCAAGCAGAGCGGGGCTTTCTGCGCCAGCGTCGTGCCCGGCATGACCCCTTGGGTGAAGTTGAACTACCAGGGCAGGGCGGATGATGTGGCGACCATGGCGCATGAACTTGGGCATGCCATCCATTCCATGCTGGCAGAGAAGCACAGCGTGTTCACCTTCCACTCCTGCCTGCCGCTGGCAGAGACCGCTTCCACCTTTGGCGAGATGATGCTCGTGGATCAGATGCTCACCACCGAAAAGGACGAAGCCGTGCGGCGTGACCTGCTCTTCCGCCAGATGGATGATGCCTATGCCACCATCATGCGCCAGTCCTTCTTCGCGCTGTTCGAGAAAGAGGCGCACAAACTGATCGAGAACAACGCCTCGGTGGATGAGATCGCCGCGGCGTACTTGGCGAACCTGCAGGAACAGTTCGGCGATGCTGTCGAGATCGGCGAGGAGTTCAAGTGGGAATGGGTCTCCATCCCGCACATCTATCACACGCCCTTCTATGTCTATGCCTATGCCTTCGGGCAGCTGCTGGTGCTGGCGCTCTACCAGCAGTTCAAGGCGGAAGGCGATTCGTTCAAGCCGCGCTACGTCCAGATGCTGAGCACAGGCGGCTCGAAGGCACCGGCAGAGATCTGCGCCGAGGCTGGCATCGACATCCGCTCCGAAAAGTTCTGGCAGGGCGGATTCGATGTGCTCTCCAAACTCGTGGATGCGCTCGAAGATATGAAGTAACCGGGCACTGGATAATAAAAGCGTGACCCCCCGCCGGGGTCACGCTTTTTGTCATCTACTTGGGGGTATCCCTGCGCTCAGGCTTCGTAATCGGCGGCTTCTTCTTCGATCAGCGCGCCGGCATCCTCCTCCGCCTGTTTCTTGTCCAGCATCTGCATGGCAACCGCCACGACCTTGGTGAAATAACGCGTCTCGCCGCCCTTGTCTTCGAACTTGTCGGTCTTGAGCCGTCCCTCCAGGAAGACCAGGCTGCCCTTGTGTAGATATTGCTGGCAGATCTCGCCGAGGCGCGCCCAGGCTTCGATGTTGACCCACTCGGTGGCTTCACGCGTCTCGCCCTGCGCCGATTTCCAGCGGCTGCTGACCGCCAGGCTGAAATGGGTCACCTGTTTCCCCTTGGGGGTGAAATGGCTCTCCGGGTCCTTGCCCAGGCGACCGATCAACTGCACCCGATTTAATGCCGGCATCACATCCTCCTTTTTGAACAATGGCTGTTATCATTAGTGTACAAGTGTTTTTAATAAAGTCAAGCAGGAGATCGTCTTGCCATGAAAACAGTCACCCAATTGGAGCAGCTGCGCCAGGCGCTGGCAGATCTGCCCGGACCGCTGGGCTTCGTGCCGACGATGGGCTACCTGCATGCCGGGCATATCTCGCTGGTCGAGCGGGCGCGGGCGGAATGCGCCAGCGTGGCGGTCAGCCTGTTCGTCAACCCCACCCAGTTCGGTCCCGGGGAAGACCTGAGCACTTACCCGCGCGACCTGGGGCGCGATCTCTCGCTGCTGGAAGCCGCGGGAACGGACCTGGTGTGGACACCCACCCCGGAGGTCATGTACCCGCCCGGCTACCAGACCTGGGTGCAGGTCGACGACCTGACCCGGCGATTGGAAGGGGCGCTGCGCCCCGGGCACTTCCGCGGGGTGGCGACCGTGGTCGCCAAGTTGTTCCTTGCCGTCGGTCCGCAGCGAGCGTATTTCGGGCAGAAGGATG
>JBFYSG010000161.1:0-8292 GCA_041301835.1 Chloroflexota bacterium
ACTTCTACGGCGCCTCCGGGGACGAGGAACGCAACCGCAAGCCCACCTATCCCCTGCAGTGGGAAGCCATCCGCTGGGCGTACCGGAAAGGCTGCCTTGAATACGACATGTGGGGCATCCCGGATGAAGCCGCCAACATGCCGGAGGAGGAAGCCGAGGAGCGCGAGGACGGTTTGTGGGGCGTGTACCGCTTCAAGCGCGGCTTCGGTGGGCGGGTGCGGCGCGCCGTCCCGGCATTCGACCGGGTCTACAACCCCGTGCTGTACAAACTCTATCAATGGCGGTTCTCCGGTTCGGGTACGGATTAACTGCATGCAGGCTTTCAAAGGTTCCCCCGCTTCCTGGAATGAACTGACCGCCTCACTGCCGCAGGCGCACCTGCTGCAAACCTGGGAATGGGCGCAGGTCAAGGCGCATATCGGCTGGCAGGTCATGCCGTTCACCTGGACTGCCGACCCGGACACCCCGGACCAGAAGCCTGCTGCCGCGGCGATGATCCTGAAGCGCAGCCTTCCCGTGGGGGGCTTTGCCAGGAAGATGTGCGTGCTGTACGTGCCGCGCGGTCCGAACCTGGATTGGCGCGATGCCCGCCTGCGGGCGCGCGTGCTGGACGACCTGCAGGCTTTTGCCCGCCGCCAGGGAGCCATTTTCATTAAGGTGGATGCGGATGTCCCCATGGGGCGCGGCGTTCCCGGGACTGCCGAGGCGCAGGAGGACTCCAACGGTCAGGCGGTGCAGCAGGAACTGACCCGGCGCGGCTGGGCATTCTCCCCGGACCAGATCCAGTTCCGCAACACCGTGCTGGTCGACCTGCTGCCGGATGAGGCGGACCTGCTGGCGGGCATGAAACAGAAGACGCGCTATAACGTGCGCCTGGCGCAGAAGAAGGGGGTCAGCGTGCGGCGGGGCACGCTTGCCGACCTGGCTTTGCTGTACCGCATGTATGCAGAGACCTCGCTGCGGGATGGATTCATCATCCGGGGCGAGGACTATTACCAGCATGTCTGGCGCACCTTTGCCCGCCCGGAGACGGCGGACACAACCCAGCCGTTCTCCGAGCCGCTGATCGCGGAGGTGGAAGGCGAGGCGGTGGCGGCGATCTCGGTCTTTTACTTTGCCGGGCAGGCGCTTTACCTGTTCGGCATGTCGCGCCCGGCGCACCGCGAGAAGATGCCCAACGCCCTGCTGCAGTGGGAAGCGATGCGGCGCGCCAAGGCGCTGGGCTGTCACACCTACAACCTGTGGGGCGCCCCCGACCATTTCGACCCCAGCGATGGTCTGTGGAATGTCTTCCGCTTCAAGGAAGGCTTGGGCGGGGTCGTGCTGCGCACCCTGGGCGCATGGGATTACACCCCCAGCCCGCTGCTCTACCGCCTGTACACGCAGGTCCTGCCGCGCCTGATGGACCTGATGCGCCGGCGCGGCAAGGCGCGCACGCGCCAGATGCTGGGGGCTTGAGCGCATGGCGGCGGTCCCTGGATCCCCTTTCATGCCTGCCAGCACCGACCCGGGCGGATTTGCCTCCCTGCCGGGCAGTATCCGCGCCCACCTGGAATCCGGCGGGTATGACCGGGTGGTATTCCTGTTGATCGACGGCTTCGGCTGGCGTTTCTTTGAGAAATTCCAGGAGCATCCATTCCTGAAGCGCATCAGCCGGGTGGGCAAGGTGGCAAAGATCAGGTCGCAGTTCCCCTCCACCACCGCGGCGCACATCACCACCATCCATTCCGGGCTGCCGGTGGGCGAGCACGGGGTGTTCGAGTGGTACTATTACGAACCCGGGCTGGATGCGGTCATCGCCCCGCTGCTTTTCTCCCACGCCGGGGTGATGGAACGGGATACGCTGCGCGCCGCCGGGGTCAACCCGCGCACCCTCTACCCCCGGCATACGCTCTACCAGGCGCTTGGTGGGCGGGGCGTTCACGCCACCATCTTCCAGCACCGCGAATACACGCCCTCCACTTATTCCAATGCCATGTTCCGAGGCGCCGAGGCGATCGGTTACAAGACTCTGCCGGAAGGGCTGGTCAACCTGGTTGATGCCCTGTCCACTGCCAGGACACCCGCCTACTTCTTCCTGTATTTCGATCGCATCGACGCAGTCTGCCACGACTACGGTCCTGCCTCCCCCCAGACCGAGGCGGAGGTGTTCTCGCTGCTGCTCATCCTGGAGCACATCCTGCAGGAAGCACGCCAGTTGAAAGGCAGGACGCTCTTCCTGCTCAGCGCGGACCACGGGCAGGTGGAGGTCGATCCGGGGACGACGGTGTACCTCAACACAACGGCGCGCTTCGATGGGTTCACGGACTTCCTGCGCCGGGATGCGCGCGGCGGCTTGATCGTCCCGGCGGGGTCGTGCCGCGATTTCTTCCTTTACATCCAACCCGGGCGGGTGGACGAAGCCCAGGCTTTCCTGGCGTCGCGGCTGGAAGGGCAGGCAGAGGTACGCCGGGTGGAGCAGATGGCATCCGAAGGCTGGTTCGGACCCAGCCTCACGCCCATCTTCCGCCAGCGCGCCGGGGACCTGGTCATCCTGCCCTATGCCGGCGAGTCGGTCTGGTGGTACGAAAAAGACCATTACTTCCAGAAATATCGCGGGCACCACGGGGGTTTGACCGCGGCGGAGATGGAAATCCCTCTCTTGACCTGGGAAATGTGAAGTACAATACGCCTGACACACTTACACCGCCGATCACGGCGGTAACCTATACCGAAAGGAGTACCACCCATGTTCCAAACGATCATTCTCGCAGGCAATCTCGGCAAGGACCCGGAGATGCGCTACACGCCCACCGGGCAGGCAGTCACGTCCTTCTCTGTCGCCACCAACCGCCAATGGACCAACAACAACGGAGAGACCGTCAAGGAGACGATCTGGTTCCGAGTATCTGCCTGGGGCAAGATGGCTGAAACCTGCAACCAGTACCTTAAAAAAGGTTCCAAGGTGCTGGTGGAAGGACGCCTGACCGGCGATGCGAACACCGGCGGTCCGCGCGTCTGGACCGGGCAGGATGGACAGCCGCGCGCCTCCTATGAAGTCTCAGCCCAGACGGTGCGCTTCCTCTCTTCACGCGGGGAAGCCAGCGAGCCCGGCATGGCTGCCGCGCCGGCGGAGGACAATGCCTTCGCACCCGAAGGGGACGAGAACATCCCCTTCTAGGATGCCTGCCTGATGAGCCAGCCTCCCCCCAAACCGCCCACCCAGATCGCCATCGATCTGCCCCCGGACCTTCAGCCCGCCTATGCCAACCTGGCACGCATTGCGCATGCCCCGGCTGAATTCGTGCTCGATTTCGCCCGCCTGCTGCCCGGTGACGGCAAAGCCCAGGTGACCGCGCGCGTCATCATGACGCCCATCGGCGTCAAGATGTTCACCAAGGCGCTGGCGGAGAACCTTGCCCGCTTCGAGGCGACCTTCGGCGAGATCAACCTGCCTTCCGGCGGGTCGCACCTGGCGGATTCGCTTTTCCGCCCCTATCACCTGCCGCCGGGTGATCCGCCCAAGGAACCGCCGGCAGACAAATGAACCCTGTTTAAAGACGAGGGACACGGGGAATGACTCTCCGTGTCCCTTTCCATGAATGGATGAGCATGCATAAACTGGAACAGATCGCTGACAGCATCCGCCGTGATTTTGACGAACAGACCGCCGCCCGCGACCAGGCGCTTACCCAGGCGCGCGCCCTGACGCGGGAATGCGCCCTGTCCATCCGCGCCGTGCACCGTGAGGAGAGCGCGGTCATGCAGGAGCACCTGGATGAAGCCGCCCGGCTGGCTGGCGCCCTGCGCCAGGGCTTGGAACCCTACCCCGACCTGTATCATACCGGGTACACGCAGGATGCCTTGAAGGAATTTGCCGAAGCCAATATCACCTGCGCGTTGATCCGCCGCCAGGCGCTGCCGACCCCGCAGGAACTGGGCATTGTCCCGCATACCTATTTGAACGGGCTGGCCGAGGTGGTGGGTGAATTGCGCCGCCACATCCTCGATATCCTGCGCCACGGGTACTCGGAGGAGGTGGAACTCCTGCTGGGGCACATGGATGATATCTTCTCGGTGCTGGTGACGATGGATTACCCGGATGCCATCACCTACGGATTGCGCCGCCAGACCGACGTGGCGCGCTCGATCATTGAGCGCACGCGCGGCGATGTGACCTTCAGCCTGCGCGGCGAACACCTGGAGCGTGCCATCTCCGGTCTGGTCGGGCAGCTGGGCGGCGGTGAGGTCTTGCCTGCCAACCCGCCGGCGCCTGCGCCAGAGGAAGAAGAGGAGTAAGCCCGTGTCGCAGACCGGGAACCGCCACGCGCTGCTGCTCTACACGCGCATCGTGGACCGCTGGTGGCGGCTCATCCTCCCGCTCGGCGTGCTGATCCTTGCCCTGGCGGCGGGACTGAAATACCTGCCTGCCCTGGCACCCAGCCTGGGGATCCAGCCGGTCTCCAGCACGAGCCTGTGGGTGGCGGGGGGCATCGGCGCCTTTGCCCTGCTGGTCGCCGTTCTATTGCTGTCCATTCGCAAAGCCGCCTACGTTCAGCCCTGCGACAACCACCTGCGCCTGGTGACCCCGTTCTTGCGGCTCAAGATCGCCTACCGGCGCATACGCCAGTCTGCCTGCGTGGAGATCGGGCGCCTGTATCCGCAGGCGTTCATCCGGCGCAAACGCGCCATCCTGCAGCCGCTGGTCAAATCGACGCTGGTGGTGCTGGACCTGAACGGGTTGCCGCTTTCGCGGGCGGTGTTGAGCCTGTTCCTATCCCCGCTGTTCTTCCCGGATAAAACCGCCCGCCTGGCGCTGCTGGTGACGGATTGGATCAAATTCAGCACGGAACTGGAGAGTTACCGCAGTTCGTGGCAGGATGCCCAGCACCAACCCAACCGCGCGGCACGCATGCCCCTGTACTCGGATCAAAACCCCGACCGGCAGTGAAATCAAGATATTGTGAAGTTTGTCACTATTAAAGCGTGACTTTACACCCTCGCGCCGGCTGGGCGCCTGAGGTATCATGGGGGTGGAGACGGGATCAAGACACCTCCATCATGCTCATCACTGTCTCCTCCTTTGGCGAACGCCCCCGCGGGTAGCTCCACCTGCGGGGGCATTTTTTAATTGAATTGCATTCCTGGCGCGGAATCTGTGCGATAATAAGTTACCCGGGCACCGGAATTCAGCGGTCCCCAGGAAGGAGCAGCCCATGACGACAAGCCATACGGAAGAGTTCAAGGTCAGCGGGGAGGACCTGCTGGGCAAGATCAAGGAGATCATCCACGCCGGCAACATCCGCCGGGTGATCATCAAGGACCGGGATGGCAAGGTGCTGATCGAGTTCCCGCTGACCATCGGGGTGGTGGGATTGGTGCTGGCGCCGACCCTGGCAGCCGTGGGCGCCATCGCCGCGCTGGTCACCGAAGCGACCGTGGTGGTGGAAAAAGAAGGCTGAGCGGGCGGGCGTGAAAGGCATCCGCGTCCACCGCCTGCTGGCGCTCGGCGGGATCGCCGCGCTGGTGATCGTCTATCCGCTGCTGTGGCTGCGCATGATACGCACGCCTGCCGAGCGCAGCGGTTCGGACTTCATCGCTTTCTATGCGGCTGGCAGGGTGGCTCAGGAACATGGACTGCCGCAGGTCTACGATGCGCTGCTGCAGCAGGCGGTCCAGGAGCAGGTGGTGGGATTCCCGCTCGTTCCCGGGCAGGTGCTGCTGTACAACCATGTGCCCTACCTGCTGCCGCTGTTGATGGTCGTGGTCAGCCCGGCGTATGTTGCCTCCTTCGTCCGCTGGATGCTGGTGTCCCTGCTGCTGTTCTTCCTGGCAGCGCTCCTCTTGGCGAGGCTGCTGCAGCGCAGGGATTGGCACAGGCGCCAGACCCTGGTGCCCGCGGCGGGGGTGCTGTTGTTCTTTCCCGCCTTTGTCTGCCTGGTGAACGGGCAGGATTCGGCTTTCACCACCCTGGGGCTGTGCCTGTGGTTGTACGGTTTGCTGACCGGGCGTGAGGCATTGGCGGGTCTGGGGCTGGCGCTGGTGACGGTGCGCCCGCATATCGCCCTCATGCTGGCGGTCCCGTTCCTCCTGCGGCGCGGCAGGGTGCTGCTCTGGTTCGCCGCCGGGAGCGCCTTCCTGGGACTCATCAGCCTGCTCCTGCTGGGCTGGCAGGGCGCGTTGGGGTTCGTGGACCTGCTGCGGGTCAGCGTTGGCGGGGAATTCTACGGCATGAACGAATCTGCCATGGTCAACCTGGTCGGCGTGCTCACCCGCCTTTTCCCGGGCGTGGATGCGGAGATCATCCGCTGGATCGGCTGGGGCGGCTACCTGGCAGGGATGCTTTGCCTGTGCCTGCTCTGGCGGCGCAGCGGGACGCTGGATGAACGCCATTTTTCGCTGGCTGTGCTGCTCTCCATCTTCCTTGCGCCTCACCTGCATTATCACGACCTGGCGCTGCTGCTGATCCCGCTCGTGGGCTGCATGCTGACCCTCGAGCGCACCGGCTGGGCTGACCGGCGGACGGCGGGACTGCTGCCGCTGGGCTGTTCGTTGTGCCTGCTCCTGGGGAGCCTGGTGCCGGGCTTAAAATATAACCTTCCCGCGGTGCTCATCGCCCTCCTGGCGCTGGCGCTGTGGGTGCCGGCGAAAGTCATGACGAGAGCGAGGACTGATGCGATCCCATCGTAAGGAATTATGGTTCAACCTGCCCACCCGGCGCGGCTTCGTGAATATCACCCCCGAGGTCAACCAGGCGCTCGCCGAGAGCGGCGTGCGCGAGGGCTTGTGCCTGGTCAATGCCATGCACATCACCGCCTCGGTGTTCATCAACGACGATGAACACGGACTGCACCAGGATTACGAAGCCTGGCTGGAGGGGCTGGCGCCGCACGAGCCGGTCGGGATGTACCAGCACAACCGCACCGGGGAGGACAACGCTGATGCGCACCTCAAGCGCCAGGTGATGGGGCGCGAGGTCGTGGTCGCCATCACGCAGGGCAGGCTGGATTTTGGTCCCTGGGAACAGATCTTCTACGGAGAATTCGACGGCATGCGGCGCAAGCGCGTGCTGGTCAAGATCATTGGCGAGTAGAGGCGGGTACATGAAACCATTGCGCTGGTACGATCACATTTTCATTAACATATTCTGGCTGGGCTTGAACATCCGCAATACCGCCCTGGGATCGATCTTCATGCCCTACCTGGTGGGCATCTTTGCGCCCGAGGCGCTCAAGAACACCGCCCTGGGCGGTATGCGCTCGGCGGGGTTGGTGATCGCCATGCTGGTGCAGCCGGCGGCGGGCTTGCTCAGTGATCGCTCCACCTCCCGCTTTGGGCGCCGCAGACCGTACATCCTGGTTGGCGCCCTGCTCGATTGCCTGTTCCTGGCGGCGATCGCCTTTGCCTGGGATTACTGGGCGCTGCTCGTCGGCGTCCTGTTGATCCAGTTCTCCTCGAACATCTCGCACGGACCCTTGCAGGGCTTGATCCCCGACCTGGTGCCCGAAGACCAGCGCGGTCGCGCCTCGGCGGTCAAGGCGATCATGGAACTCCTGCCGATCATCCTGGTGGGTCTGACCATTGCCAACATGGTCGGCGCCGGGCATCTGCGAGCCGCCATCCTGGTCACAGGGGTGGCACTGCTGGTGGTCACCCTGCTGACGATGGTCTTCGTGCGCGAGACGCCCCTGGCAGTGAAGCCCACCGATCCGTTCGGTCCGCCGATGGTGCGTGTGCTGGGCATGCTGGGCGGATTGCTGGCAGGCGGGCTGGCGGGCTTGCTGGGCGGCGGGCTGGTGGGCGGGCTGGCGGCGCTTGCCACCCTGCTGTTCGCCGGGGCGGATACCGCCATCCCGGTGGGCATCGGCGTGGGCGGTGCGGTCGCCATGATCGTTTCGGTCGTTGCCGGGGTCTGGGCGGGATGCCTGGGCACGCTTGGCAGGGAGGCGCGTTCACAGGCTTCCTTCGTCTGGTGGATCGGGAACCGGCTGATGTTCCTTGCTGCCGCCACCTCGCTGCAGGGATCCATCTTCTACTTCGTGATGTATGCCTTCAAGCTGACGGATGAGAGCGCCTCGAGCGTGACCGGCACGCTGACCGCCGTCATCGGCGTCTTTATCCTGTTGACCGCGCTGGTTTCCGGTTGGGTCTCGGACGGGGTCGGACGCAGGTTGCTGGTGAGCATCTCCGGCATCGTGGCGGCAGCAGGGAATGTGCTCCTGCTGGTGACCATCTGGGTGCCGAGCATGGCGCTGGTCTACATTGCCGGGACGATCATCGGTGTGGGCACGGGCTTGTTCATGACCGCCAACT
>JBFYSG010000163.1:0-5497 GCA_041301835.1 Chloroflexota bacterium
TAGTCGTTGCCGATCATGTGGCACCACTCGATCGAATCCGGGTCGCCGCCGTGCTCACCGCAGATGCCCACTTCCAGTTCGGGGCGCGTGCTGCGACCGTCATTGATCGCCATCTGCATCAACTTACCCACACCGCCGCGGTCGAGCGTCTGGAACGGGTTTTTCGGCAGGATGCCCTCCGCCACATACTGCACGAGGAAGTTCCGCTCGGCATCGTCGCGCGAATACCCGAAGGTCATCTGGGTCAGGTCATTGGTACCGAAGGAGAAGAACTCGGCGTATTCAGCGATCTCCGCGGCGGTGACAGCCGCGCGCGGGATCTCGATCATCGTCCCGAACTTGTAGGAGAAGGTTACTTTCTTCTCGCCCATCACGGTCTTGGCAATACGCACCAGCCTCGGCTGGATCCACTTGAGTTCGTTCACCGTTCCCGTGAGCGGGATCATGATCTCGGGCTTGACCACGATGCCGCGCAGGGTGCAGTCTGCCGCTGCCTCGAAAATGGCGCGTACCTGCATCTCCACGATCTGCGGCATGTAGATGCTCAAGCGCACACCGCGCAGCCCCATCATAGGGTTCGACTCGTGCATCGCCTTGATCGAATTCAACAGTTTTTCTTTCGCCGCCAGCCCGCGGGTCTTCTTCAGGGCGCGCAGGGTCACGACCTCTTCGAACAACTTCTCCTCATCCGGCATGAACTCATGCAGGGGAGGATCGATCAGGCGGATGATGACCGGGTAACCGTTCATCGCCTCGAACAAACCGTCGAAATCCTTGCGCTGGGAGGGCAGGAGTTCGTTCAACGCCTCTTCGCGTGCCTCGGGCGTCTCCGCCAGGATCATCCTTTGGACCACCGGCAGGCGCTCGGTCTCGAAGAACATGTGCTCGGTGCGGCACAAGCCGATCCCGACCGCGCCGTAGGCGCGCGCCCGGCGGGCGTCCTTGGGGTAATCGGCATTCGCCCAGACCATCAAGCCGCGGCTTTTCCTGCCGTCGGGCAGGACACGCATATCCGGGCGCGCCGCGATCTCGTCCGCCCAGGTCAGCAGGGTCATCAATTCCACCTGCTGCTCCAGCGAGGCATCAAGGGTCGGAATCTTGCCCGCGTACACCTTGCCGGTCGTGCCGTCCACGGAGATCCACTCGCCCTCGCGGATGGTCTTTCCATCCACTGTCATGACGCGCTTTTCCAGGTCGATCTTGACCGCCGTCGCCCCGACCACACAAGGGATGCCGAACTGCCGGGCAACCACCGCCGCATGCGAGGTGGCTCCCCCTTCACTGGTCAGCACGCCCCGTGAGGCGATCATCCCGTGGACATCATCCGGCTTGGTGAAAGGGCGTACCATGATCGTGTCCTGCTTGGCTTCCTTGGTCATTTTCTCGGTTTTATCGGCGTCGAAATAGACCTGTCCGACTGCCGCACCCGGGGAAGCGTTGACACCCTTAGCCAGGTAGGTTCCGTTCTTCTCAGCCTGCTGGAGCGCCTTATCATCGAACTGCGGATGGAGCAGGGTATCGACATTCTCTGTGGTTACACGCAAGATGGCTTCGTCCTTGGAGATCAAGCCCTCGCTGACCATGTCCACCGCGATCTTGATCGCTGATTTTGCGGTGCGCTTGGCATTGCGGGTCTGCAGCATCCACAACTTGCCGCGCTCGATGGTGAACTCCACGTCCTGCACATCCTTGTAATGCTTTTCAAGCCGGCTGGTGATCTCCATAAACTGGCGGTAGGCTTCCGGCATGCGCGTGCCGAGGGTTTCGATCGGGTCGGCGTTGCGGATGCCCGCCACCACGTCTTCGCCCTGGGCGTTGATCAGGTATTCGCCCATCATTTTCTTATCCCCCGTGGAGGGGTCGCGCGTGAATGCCACGCCGGTGCCCGAGTCCTCACCCATGTTCCCGAAGACCATGGTCACGATATTGACCGCGGTACCCAGGTCATCGGAGATGGCGGTCGCCTTGCGGTAATCGATGGCTTTCTTACCCATCCAGGATTCGAACACAGCCTGGGTGGCAAGTTCCAACTGCTTGAAAACATCCTGCGGAAAATCGGAGCCAACATGCTTGCTGAAGACCTGCTTGAAGATGCCCACCAGCGCTTTCCAGTCCTCGGCGGTCATCTCGGTATCCAGTTTGTAGCCTTTTTTCGTCTTATAGGCTGCCATGGGATGTTCAAAAAGCTCATCATCCAGGTTGAATACCGTTGTCCCGAACATTTCGACCAGCCGGCGGTATGAATCCCAGGCAAAGCGCGCATTGCCGGTCAATTTCGTCAGTCCCTCCACCACCTGGTCGTTCAAACCGATGTTGAGGATCGTGTTCATCATCCCGGGCATGGAGAACTTGGCGCCCGATCGGCAGGATACCAGCAACGGGTTGGCAGGGTCGCCAAATATCTTGCCGGTCTGCTCTTCGATGACCTTCATCGCCGCCAGTTCCTGGTCCCATTGACCTTGCGGGAACTTGCCCGCCTTGCGGAACTCGTTGCAGGCTTCGGTGGTCACGGTGAAACCCGGCGGGACAGGCACACCCGCCCGGGTCATATCTGCCAGACCTGAACCCTTGCCGCCCAGCAAGGCGCGCACGCCTTCCCAGGAGCCGGTGTATGTTTCAGCTTCAGCAACCTCTTGAAAAAGGTAAACCCATTTCTTTGTCATGCTCGTTCTCCTTGGATCGGGATTAAACAGAAATCCGGGCGACATTGCCCGGACAACGTGGGATGGATAACTAGGGATGTTTTACCTGGTCTCCCCGGGCGTTCTGGCGCACACTAAAAATATCAAGGCGATAGTTTACCACACTCGGGGGGCGTTGGAGTCGGGATTTTGTTAATCACCTGAAAAGTGAAATAACCTCAACTTGCGGGATAATGTATGAATTGGAGATTGTATGTCCATCAAAGTACTCGCCATTGATGATGACCCCGCGCTGGTTGAGCTTCTAGCCATCATCCTTACTTCGCAAGGTTTCAGTGTCAAAACGACGACCTTTGGGGAGGAAGGCGTCAAACTTGTTCGCGAATTCGACCCGGATATCATCCTGCTGGATCTGATGATGCCCGGGATGAACGGTTGGGAAGTCTGCGCGAGCGTACGTGAATTCAGCACCATTCCCATCCTAATCCTGTCCGCGCTTGACAACCCGGGTAATGTTGCCAGCGCACTGGATGCAGGCGCCGATGACTACCTGGTGAAACCCGTGCCCAGCGGCGTACTGGTGGCGCATATCAACAACCTGACGCGCCGATCGGCGATCACCAACCCCAAAAGCTCGCTTTCGCAAGCCTCCCCAGCCATGGCATAGCACCCCAACCTCGACCCTGAAAAGCGCGGCTTCCCTGCCGCGCTTTTTATTTGATTGCGGTACAATGGTGGCAAACCACCCAGGAGTGATCCCGTGCAGACTTGTTCCCTGTGTAACGCCAGTTCCCCCGATACCGCCGCCGCCTGCATTCACTGCCAGGCAGACCTGCATGAACATTCGACCAGCGCGGTTGCCCTGCGGCAGTTCCGTGCCAACCCGCGCGTCAAAGCCATCCGCGTATCGGTGGCAGCCGACGCCTGCCCGCTGTGTTACGAACTGCTTCAGACCTTCCCCAAGGATGAGGTTCCCGTCCTGCCCCATCCGGGTTGTTCGCACGAACACGGCTGCCGTTGTTTCTACGAACCGGTGTTGAGCGAGACAGCCATCGTTGGGAAAGTGGTCAAGTAGATCGATCCAGATTGGAGACCAGCAGACCCCGCGTGATCGCCGGGTCTTTTATATTTCATAACAATACAACGCCGCGCTCAACATTTCCAGCGCACCTGGACATTCTGTTTGCTCCCCAGGCGGGTGAAATACTGCACAAAGCCATTCTCACAACCAAACTCATAGATCTGCCGGGTCACATCCACATCGACCTGGCAATACTCGGCTAACTGGTCAAGTTTTCCTTCCCGCCACCACTGCACCGCCTGGATTCCATCGGCAGATTTGTTCGTGCCCAGGGTGGCGCGTGCCACCGAATCCAGGCTGACGCGGAAGTTGAGCGCCCGGAACAGGTCTTCCAGGATGTCCAATGTGGGCAGGAAGAGCAGTCGCTCAGCCGGGGCGTACGGCTGCAGCACCTTGTAGTCGAATCCCTTGAGGTTGAAGCCCACCACCCGGTCGGCGGATTTCAACTCGGCGATCAGGGCGGGGACATCCTGCTCCCAATAGGTTGCGAATCCGCCCCGCTGCGAGGACCAGGTGACCGCGCAGGATACCTTGAGCGCTGCCATGTTGTTCCGCCCGCCGGGGACATCTTCGAACAGGTTCTGGGTTTCGAGATCAAAGACCACGATATTCATGCTTTCATCTCCAGGATGGATGCGCTTTCCTTCATACCAGTTTTTTTCGTGCCAGTTCCAGTCCCTGCTGGCGTGTCGTGACAACCCCCGTTGCCTGCGCCTCGCGTATCGTTTCGAGCAGTTCGCCGATCTTCGGACCCGGCTCCAGGTGCAGTTCTGTCATCAGGTCGTTGCCGTTGAGCAGGGCAGGCGGCTGGATGCTTTCTTCCGGTTTATCGAACCAGTTTTCCAGGAAGATGACCACGACCTTCAGCATGGACTCCCAGGCTGCTTGAGGCAGCGTGTGCTGGTAGGTGGCGCGCATATCTGCCAGGGCGAGCATGCACAGGTCCACACCGGCAGGTCCGGCAGCTTTGAAAAACCGGTAGATGGCACGCCGGGTGGGAAGCCTGCCTTCCACGATCAGCCGGCTGGCATGGAACGGGAGGCGCATGTGATTGGCGATCACGACCTCCAGGCGGCTGATCTCATCCTGGCTGAATGCCAACTGCCGCGCCCGGTCTGCTGCCATGGATGCGCCCTGCCGGTCGTGTTTCCAGAAGTGCAGGCGCCCGCCTTCGTCAAGTTGACGGGCATCCGGCTTGCCGGCATCGTGGTACAGCGCCGCCAGGAAGAGCAAGCCGCGCAGGGCGCGCCGGGGGACGAGTTGCGTGGCGAGGTGCTCAGCCACCTGCCGGCGGTACCTGCCCAGCTGCACCGCCAGCATCCCGTTCATCATGTCATCCACCGATTCGGGCTCGCAGCCGGGGGCAAGGATGCCCAACACCTGCTCCAGGTACCCCAGCAGGCTGAGCGTATGCTCCCAGACATCCTGCTGGTGTGGGGCGGGCTGTTCCACCCCTTTCATCGCCCCCAGCTCGGGCAGGATGACCGCCAGCACCCCCAGCAGATCCAGCGCCCGCAGGCAAGGCGCCGGGTCGGGTCCTTCCAGGATGTGGAACAGTTCATCGCGTATGCGCTCCGCAGAGACCTGCGCCAGGCGCGCGGCGGCTTTTTTCATCGCCGGGCGGGTCTCCGGCAGGATGCGCATGCCCAATTGAGCGGCAAAGCGCACGGCGCGCAGGATGCGCACCGGGTCATCCTCAAAACTGGAGGCGGAACAGGCACGCAGTTGTTTGTTCTTCAGGTCCAGCGCCCCGCCGAGCGGATCAAAGATCTGG
>JBFYSG010000171.1:0-2564 GCA_041301835.1 Chloroflexota bacterium
ACACTGCGGATCTTACTGGTTGTCGGAATTCTGGGCGTCCTGCTGCTGCAACCGTGCGCGCTGGCGGCTGCTGAAGGCGGAGCGCCCACCGCCCTGGTGTTGACGATCGATGATGCCATCATGCCCTCGGTGCAGGCCTACCTGCGGCGCGGGCTGGATGTTGCCCGGAATAACGAGATGGACCTGGTGATCCTGCAGTTGAACACCCCGGGCGGTTCGCTGGATACGATGCAGAACATGGTCGAGGATATCCGCGCCAGCCGCGTGCCGGTGGTGGTCTACATCACACCGCGCGGCGGCTGGGCAGCCTCCGCCGGGGCGCTCATCACCCTGGCGGGGCACGCCTCGGCGATGAGCCCCGAGACAGCCATCGGCGCTGCCAGCCCGGTGAGCGGGGAGGGGCAGGACCTGGATGAGACGATGGAGACCAAGGTCAAGGAGGGCTTGTCTGCGCTGGTGCGCTCGTTGACCACCGCCCGCCCTGCCGCCGCCCAGGACCTTGCCGAAGCGATGATCACCGAAGCCAGGGCGGTCTCGGCGCAGGAAGCCTACGACATCGGCTTGATCGATTTCATCGCCGAGGACCTGGAGGACCTGCTCGCCCAGTTGGACGGTTTCGAGGTGCAGACCGTGGACGGGCGGATCACCCTGGCGACCGGGGACATCCGCACCGAAAGCGTGCAGATGGCTTTCATCGAGCAGTTGCTGCAGATCCTGACCAACACGAACATCGTATTCCTGCTGTTGAGCATCGGCGTGCAGGCGATCCTGATCGAGATCTCCAGCCCGGGCGGTTGGGTGGCAGGTTTCATCGGCGTGGTCTGCCTGGCGCTGGCGGGATACGGGCTGGGCTTCCTGCCGGTCAACTGGTTCGGCATCATCTTCATCCTGACCGCATTCGTGCTGTTCATCGTGGATGTCAAAGCGCCCACCCACGGCGGTTTGACCGCCGCGGGCATCGGTTCGTTCATCGTCGGGGCGCTGGTGCTGTTCAACTCGCCCGGCACGCCCGATTTCCAGAAGGTCTCCCTGCCGCTGGTGATCCTGGTAGGGCTGATCATCGGGGTCACCTTTGCCATCATCATCGGATTCGCCGTGCGGGCGCAGAAGACGCGCGTGCGCACGGGTGTTGAGAGCCTGGCAGGCGTCACCGGCATCGCGGTCAGCGACCTGGCGCCGCAGGGACAGGTGCAGGCGGCGGGCGAACTGTGGTCCGCCGAGGCGGAGCCCGGTTCGGAGGCGATCCGCAAGGGCGATCGCGTGGTGGTCGTCAAGGTGCAGGGTCTGCGCTTGAAGGTGAGGAAAGAATGAGGCGCGCATGCCGCTAGACCCCACGCGTGAACGGGTCAGGAACGCGCCCGCCCAGGCGCCGCTGCGCCGCCCCGAGTGGATCAAGGTGCGCGCCCCGACCGGCGAGACGTACGAGAACCTGCAGCGCCTGATGCGCTCCAAGGCGCTGCACACGGTGTGCGAGGAAGCCATGTGCCCGAATATGGGCGAGTGCTGGGGGTCCGGCACGGCTACCTTCCTGATGCTGGGGGATATCTGCACGCGCACCTGCGGGTTCTGCGATATCAAGCACGGGCGCCCGCAGGCGCTGGATTGGCTGGAACCGGAACGGGTGGCGCAGGCGGTGAAGGCGATGAACCTGAAGCACGCCGTGATCACCTCGGTGAACCGCGATGAACGACAGGACGGCGGCGCCCCGATCTTCGCCATGGTCATCCGGCGCATCCGCGAACTCCTGCCGGGCTGTTCGGTGGAAGTGCTCATCCCGGACTTCAAGGGGAGCCTGGAGGCGCTCGGGATCGTCATGGCGGCGCGCCCGGAGATCCTGAACCACAACGTGGAGACCGTGCCGCGGCTGTTCAAGCAGGTCCAACCGCAGGATAAGTATGAATGGAGCGCCGCCATCCTGAGCCGGGCGAAGGAGATGGACCCCGAAGTGCTGACCAAATCGGGCATCATGGTCGGGCTGGGCGAGACGCTGGATGAGGTCAAGGAAGTGATGCGCGACCAGCGCGCCTGGGGCGTGGATATCCTGACGGTGGGGCAGTACCTGCAGCCGAGCAAGAAGCACCTGCCGATCGCCCGCTATTACAGTTTGGAGGAGTTCAAGGCGATCCGCGACTACGGGCGCAAGATCGGATTCCGCTGGGTGGAGGCGGCGCCGCTGGTGCGCTCGTCGTACCACGCCGCCGAGCAGGTGCGGGCGCTGAGCGCGGTCCACCGCAGGTTGTACGGGCAGGGCGGCTGAAGGCGGGTCGCCCGACCCCAGATTATTTTCGTGTAGCCATGAAATCCTAAGGCTTGAACATGCTTCCCGACCTGAAGGTCAGCGATACCGTCCGTCTGCGCAAACCGCACCCGTGCGGCTCGTACGAGTGGACCGTCACCCGCCTGGGCGCGGATATTGGTCTGGAATGCAAGGGCTGCGGACACCGCATCATGCTGACCCGGCGCGAACTGGCGCGGCGGGTGAAGGCGATCCTGTCCCCGGAAGCACCACCCCCTGAAAAAAAATAACTCTGGCTCGAAAACCGTACCGATTTCTTTGACGACCA
>JBFYSG010000172.1:0-3542 GCA_041301835.1 Chloroflexota bacterium
GGTTACGGGCTCTATTCAGGTGTCAAAGGCAACCTCGCCGACCCTTACGGGCTGGCAGTTGCCATCCGGCACGATTTTGGCTACCAGAACCAACCACTCTTCACTGTCTATGCGCATTTGGCAGAGGTGGATGTCATTCCGGGTCAACGGCTGGCTACCGGTGAAGTGCTTGGCAATGTGGGCGAGACCGGGGTGACCACAGGTCCGCACCTGCATTTTGAGGTCCGCCTGGGCGAGAACGATTTCTGGGAGACGCGCAACCCGGAACTCTGGCTTGCCCCACCGCAGGGCTACGGCGTGCTGGCAGGACGCGTGATGAGCACGCATGGCACGGTGCTGGATTCCTATCTTGTGACCGTCAAAGCGCTGGACACCGGGAAATTGACGACCGTGAAGACGTACGCCGCTCTGAATGTCCACCGGGATGATTACTACCAGGAAAATTTCGTCCTGGGCGGCTTCCCGGCGGGGCTCTATGAGATCAACATACCCTACGGCGCCCTGAACCGCATCGTAACCATTGAGATCCTGCCGGGTCAGGTGACTTATTTTAATTTCTATGGTTACAGCGGCTACGACTTTGGTTTCCCGGTGACGCCCACGCCAACCCCTTGACTTATCGAACATCTGTGCTATACTCTTGCCAAACCATCAGGAAGAGAGGATACCATGCCCCGAAAATCCGAATCCACATCCCAGGGTCCCGCCGATGAAGGACGCCGGGCTATGCTCGACAAGGCGGTTGGTGATATCGTCAAGCGCTACGGTGACGGTTCCATCATGCGCCTGGGCGAGGCGAACAAAATGATCGTGGATGCCATCCCGACCGGCTCCCTTTCCCTGGACCTGGCACTGGGCATTGGCGGCATCCCGCGCGGGCGCATTACCGAGATCTACGGTCCCGAATCCTCCGGCAAGACCACCATCTGCCAGCACATCGTTGCCGAAGCCCAGAAGCGTGGGGGTACCTGCGCCTATGTGGATATGGAACACGCCCTCGACCCTTCCTATGCCGCCAGGTGCGGCGTGGACATTGACAACCTGCTCGTTTCACAACCGGATACCGGCGAGCAGGCGCTGGAGATCACCGAGACCCTGGTGCGCTCCGGTGCGGTGGACCTGGTGGTGATCGACTCGGTCGCCGCGCTCGTGCCGCGCTCCGAGATCGAAGGCGACATGGGCGATGCTCAGATGGGCGCCATGGCGCGCCTGATGTCGCAGGCGCTGCGCAAACTTTCCGGCGCCATCAACCAGACCAAGACTTCCGTGCTGTTCACCAACCAGCTGCGCATGAAGATCGGCGTGATGTTCGGCAACCCCGAAACCACCACCGGCGGCAACGCGCTCAAGTTCTATGCCAGCGTCCGGTTGGATGTGCGCCGGATCCAATCCATCAAGATCGGCGCCGATATCGTCGGCAACCGCACGCGCGTGCGCGTGGTCAAGAACAAGGTCGCCCCGCCCTTCCGCACTGCCGAGTTCGACATCATGTACAACGAGGGCATCAGCAAGGTGGGCGACCTGATCGACCTTGCCACCCAACTGGGCATCGTGGACAAGCGCGGGGCGTTCTTCTCCTACGGCGATACCCGCCTCGGTCAGGGACGCGAAAATTCCAAGGAGTTCCTGCGCCAGAACAAGGAACTGACGGACGAGATCGAAGCCGTCATCCGCCAGCGCGCCAGCGGAGGCGAGATCGTACTCCCGATGACCGCCGCGGCGGGCGCCGGCGAGGATGATGCTCCCGGCGAAGAATGATCCGCCATTCGTTTGAGTGGTAACGCAAGGAGATCAGGCGATGAACACGCACAGGCTGAAGAAGGCACTCGTGTCCATCGCTTTATTATTCCTGAACGCCTGCGCAGGTGCTGTTCCACCGACCCCGTACCTGCCGCCCTCGCCCATGCCGCGCCCCACCCAAACAGGCACCGCCACAAGCACACCCACCTCGCCAGCCCCTGCACCTGCCTGCAGCAACGCCCTGACCTTCCTGGAGGATGTGACCATCCAGGATTACGCCAGTATCCCCGCCGGCAGCCCGATCGACAAGCAGTGGCGTGTGCGCAACAGCGGCACCTGCAACTGGGACGAGGGCTATACCCTGAGGCTGGTGGGCGGATCCGCCCTGGGTGCCAGCACAGAGCAGGCGCTCATACCGGTCCCCGCCGGCGCGGAGGCAGTCCTGCAGGTCCTGTTCACCGCGCCGGATCTGCCCGGCGAATATATCAGCCTGTGGCAGGCGGCGGACCCGGCGGGCAGCCCATTCGGCGATACCTTCCAGATGACCATCCTGGTTCAACCGTGAGCGCGCCCGGCCTCAGCATCCGACCGATCACCACCCGCGCTCAGCGCGATTGGGTCCGCCAGGTGACGATCAGTGCATGGGGCGCGGAGATCGTGGTTGCCCACGGAACCGTCTTCCACCCTGCCGACCTGCCCGCTTTCTTCGCCGGACATCCACGCCAGCCTGCCGGTTTGATCACCTACCAGCTCTGCCAGGAGATGTGCGAGATCGTGACCATCAACTCCTGGCGGGAGAATCTGGGCATCGGGAGTGCGCTCATCCAGGCTGTCCAGCAAGCGACCCGGCAGGCGGGCTGCCGCCGTTTGTTCCTGGTGACCACCAACAATAACCTGCATGCCTTGCGCTTCTTCCAGAAACGGGGGTTCCAAATTTGTGCCCTGCGCGTCGGCGCGCTCGAAGAAAGCCGCCGGCTCAAGCCGCAGATCCCCCTGGTGGACGACCAGGGTCTCCCGATACGGGACGAGATCGAATTGGAAATGACCTTTTGAAACACCCCCTGCTCTGTGAGCAGGGGGTGTTGGGTCTACCCCTCAAAATCCCGGAAAGCCTGTTTCATCTGGGTGGCATACTTTCGGAATGCCTCCCTTCCTGTGGCTGTCAGGCTGAGTGTGGTGCTGGGGCGTTTCCCTTTGAAGGACTTTTCCACCTTGAGGTAACCTGCCTGCTCCAATTTGCTCATATGCGCAGACAGGTTGCCCCATGTCAATCCAGTCTGGTTCATCACGAATATAAAGTCCGCCACATCGACCACGTAGAGCAGCGCGATCACTGCCAGCCGGGCAGGTTCATGGATCAAACGGTCGACTTCCACCAGGTGGATCGGAAGGTCCCGTGCTTCCTTCTTAGCCATGGGGATCCTCTGCGCGCCGGATGGGATACTTTTTCAAGAAGAGGATGAACAGCGCCAGCCCCGGGGTAAGGATCAAACCCGCCAGGAGGATCGGGTAGAGCGGTTTGTTCAACCACAGCATCAGGAATACCCCCATGGACATGAGTATGGCGATGTAGTATCCGCGCGGGAAATCCTTGAAGTATGCGATCAGGAGCATGGAAGGTCCGACAAAAAAGGATCCGAGGGTGGCTACGAGCAATTGCCCCGAATCTTTGGATCCCAACCAGGCAGACAACTGGGCGCCAAATTCCGGGTCGCTCCTGCCAAAGATGGTCAAGAGCACGATGCCGAGATGCGCCAGCACCAGGATACTGAGGACAACGATCAGTGTGCGTTTCTTACGCC
>JBFYSG010000177.1:0-2639 GCA_041301835.1 Chloroflexota bacterium
GCACGGAAGCAAAGAGCCTCATCGAGGCTGCGCCGCCGGTCGCCCAGATCCTCAAACTGTTTTCCCATGCTGCCGTGGAAAAGGAGATCAGCGCCTACGCCGCGCTGCACCTGCGTTTTGACGGCCTGGCTCGTCTTGCCGGGCAGTTGATCGAACAGCAAGGCAAACAGGGCGAATTGATCGTCTACGATCTGATGACTGCCTCACGGTTAGCCGCCAACAAGGGTGTGACCGGCAGCGTGGAGGCATTCATCGCTGATTTCATCGCCGAACCGCAAACCCCCAACCTGTTCAGCGCGGGCTTGGATTTTCAAGTCGTGCGCAGTTCGGCAAGGGAAGCACTGGTCCACGTTCGGGCGTGCGAATGGGCAAGGTATTTTCGGGAACGACACCCGCAGGTGGGCTACCTGATGGCATGCAGTACCGACGAGGTCGCCTATAAAGCCTTCAACCCGGATCTGCGCATGCAGCGCACGCATACGCTCATGGAAGGCGCTGAACTGTGCGATTTCTGGATCCATGCCGTGGCTGAGAAGGCAGACCCTTAAACCTAAAACCAGGCACGCTCATACCAGCGGGCTGCTAGCCCCGATCGTTCGCTGAAGAAGCGATCTCTTTCATCTCCCCGGTGGCGACGAACACCGTCCGCTCGCAGATGTTGGTCACCCGGTCTGCCAGCCGTTCGAGGTTGTGCGCGGTCCACAACAGTCCGTTGGCGCGTTCGATGTTGCGGGGATCCTCCATGATAAAGGACATCAACTCGCGGTAGACCTGCAGATACAACTGGTCGACCTCGTCATCCTCTGCCGGGATGGCTCTGGCAGCCTCGACATCCTCGTTGATGAATGCCGCCAGGGCGCGGCGGAGCATGTCGACTCCCTTGCGAGCCATAAGCGGGATATCAACCAGCGGCTTGAGCAGGGGCTCGTGCCCCATGCGCAGGGTGATGGTGGCAACGCCTTTGGCATAATCGCCCATCCGTTCCAGTTCGCCAGCCACCTCCAGGATGGATGCCAGCAGGCGGATGTCGTGCGCCATCGGCTGCTGGGTGGCGATGGCGACCATGACGCGCTCCTCGATGGCATAGCGCTTCGAATTAAGCATGGCATCGATCGCAACGATCTGGTGGGCGGCTTCCGGGTCACGCTTCTTCAAGGCGTAAACAGCGTCCAGGACCTGCTGTTCGACCATGCTCCCCAGGACGAGCAGTTCATCCTTCAGTTGCTGGATCTCGATCTCGAAGTTCTTGCGCATCGCTCACCTCTCTTGGAATGGCTTGCGTGAAAAAAATCCGGTTCGATCCCGCCGGGTGCTATCCGAACCGCCCGGTGACATAGTCCTCGGTACGCTTATCCGCCGGGCGGGTGAAGAGTTTGTTGGTCTCATCGAACTCGATCACCGTCCCCGAGCGGGAGCCGTGGTTGACGAGCATCATCATGGCGGTGAAATCCGAGACACGCGCCGCCTGCTGCATGTTGTGGGTGACGATGACGATGGTGTAGTCCTTCTTCAGGTCCTGCATCAATTCCTCGATCTTCAGGGTGGCAATGGGATCGAGCGCCGAGGCGGGCTCGTCCATCAGGATCACCTCCGGCTGGACGGCGATGGCGCGCGCAATGCACAGGCGCTGCTGTTGACCTCCGGAGAGCGCCAGCCCCGAGCGGTGGAGGATGTCCTTCACCTCGTCCCACAGGGCAGCCTGGCGCAGGGTGCGCTCGACCAGGTCGTCCATGTTGCCGCGGTAGCCGTGGATGCGGGCACCCCAGGCGATGTTCTCATAGATGGTCTTCGGGAAGGGGTTGGGTTTCTGGAAGACCATGCCGATGCGCTGGCGCACCGCCACCGGGTCGACCGTGCGGGCGTACAGGTCCTGCCCATCGAAGAGCACCTGACCATCCACATGCGAGCCGGGGGCGAGTTCGTTCATGCGGTTGAAAGCCCGCAAAAGGGTCGACTTGCCGCAGCCGGAAGGTCCGATGATGGCGGTGATCTTGTTGCGCACGATGGACAGGTTGACATCGGTCACAGCCTTGAAGTCGCCGTAGTAGATGCCCAGGTTGAGGGCTTCAAAGACATAAGGGGTGAGTTGGGACATTAGAACCTCTTGGTGAAACGATTGCGCAGTACGATGGCTGAGGCATTGAGGCTCAGCAACAGGATCAACAGGATCAGGATGGCAGCCGCCGCCAGGTGGCGCCACTCCGCCTGCGGGCGGGAGGTCCACTGGTAGATCTGGATCGGCAGGGTGGTGAACTTGGAGAAGGGGGAGGTCGGGTCAAAGGAGATGGCGGTCGAAGCGCCGATGACCACCAGCGGGGCGGTCTCGCCGATGGCACGGCTGACCGCCAGGATGGTGCCGGTCAGGATGCCGGGCAGGGCGTTGGGCAGGACATGCGACCAGATGGTCTGCCATTTCGTGGCGCCGATGCCCAGGCTGGCTTTGCGCAGCGACTGCGGCACAGCCCGGATGGCTTCCTGGGCGTTGATGATGATCAGCGGCAGGACCAGCAGGGCGAGGGTCAGCCCGGCCGAAAGCAATGTCCGGCCGTTGGCGGTGGTCGGATCGACTACGCCGAAGACCGCGCCGCTGGTCAGCCCAGACATGGCGCGCACGAAGATGGCCAGGCCGAGGATGCCGT
>JBFYSG010000178.1:0-7688 GCA_041301835.1 Chloroflexota bacterium
CGTGTGCTCTTCCGATCTCATGATGGCGGTTTGCGCGCCGCCGTGTGACACCACCGCCGCGCCCAGGGCGGCGACCACCGTCTTGCCGGAGCCCACATCGCCCTGCAGCAGGCGGTTCATCGGCCTGCCGCTTTTCAGGTCGCTCCGCAGGTCAGCCACGGCGCGCTGCTGGGCGCCGGTCAGCGGGAAGGGCAGGCTGCCCAGGCGCGCCGCAAGCCAGTCATCATCCACCTCGAAGACCCGCCCGGGCACAGCCAGCCAGTCGCGCCGCTGCCGCAGGACGCCCATCTGCAGGAAGAAGATCTCGTCGAAAGCCAGGCGCCGGCGTGCGGCGTGCAATTTTTCCTGCGAGGCGGGCCAGTGCACCTGCAGCAGGGCGGTGCCCAGGTCGGGCAGGTCCGCCGCCTTGCGGATCGTCTCGGGCAGGTGATCGGTCAACTTGGGCGCCCAGTAGGTCACCACCTGGTGCATCAGTTTGCGCAGCCATTTCTGGACCACGTTCTGGGTCAGGGTATAGACCGGCACGATGCGGTTGGTGTGCAGGTTCTCCACCTCCACCGGTTCCCAATCCGGGCTGTTCATGACCAGGCGCCCCAGGTACTGCTCCACCTTGCCGGAAACCGAGAGGGCATCGCCATCCTTGATGCGGTTGGCAAGCCAGGGTTGGTTGAAGAAGGTCAGGCGCAGGCTGCCGGTGCCGTCGGTGATGACCGCCTCGAAGATGTGCATCCTGCCGTTGCGCGTCTTGCGCGCTTCGGTGAACGTGACCGTGCCGATGACGGTCACCGCTTGTCCGTAGAACAGGTCGCGGATGGGCTTGAGGCTGGAGTAATCGTCATAGCGGCGCGGGTAGTTGTAGAGCATGTCGCCCAGCGTGGTGATCCCCAGGCGGGCAAGCATGGCGGCGTGGCGCGGTCCCACCCCGGAGAGCACGGTCAGCGAGGCGTTGAGGGCGATCGGTCGCTTGCTGGTTCCGCTGCCGGGTTGTCCGGCGGCTTGCCCCGGTTTTTGCCGCGCCGCTGGTGCGGCAGGGTTATGCGCCGGACTGGCGGGGGCGGGCTTGGGCGGTGCCTTGGCTGCTTCTGCAGTTGCTGTGGCGGGCTTCTCTTCCGGCACCACCGGCGCCGGGCTGGGGGGTGGATCGCCGGCGGGCTTGCGGGCTGGGGTCTCCTCCGGGAAGCGTGCCAGGACTTGTTTCCAGAGCGCCGCCAGCGCCTCGGCGCGCCCGGTCGGATCCTGTCCCTCGTAAGCGCGCAGGGTCGTGCCGGTGGATTGGATCAGGTCCTCGGGGATCTGGTCGAGACGGGCTTCTCCGATCCAGAAATCCAGGATGTTCGCCAGCCCGCCGATGACCGCGGTGTTGGCGTAATGGTTCTCATGTTCGAGGCGGAAGAACTTGCGCAATTTTTCGAGGGAGGATTGCATAGGATTATTGTATCATGATGTGCATGGCGGGGATTTTCAGGGCAGAGGCGCACTGCCGTGGATGGCGAAGGACCGCCGGTGCTGCGGGGATATACCCAGCAGTTCGAGCGCTTCCCGGTGTTCACGCGTCCCGTACCCTTTGTGATGCGCAAAACCGTAACCGGGTACCTGTTCCTCCAGGTCGATCATCAGTGCATCGCGCTCCGTCTTTGCCAGCACCGAAGCCGCCGCGACCGATAGCGAACGGCGGTCGCCCTTGACCAGCGCGGTCTGGGGCAGGTCCAGGTCGGGGAAGAGCAGGTAATCGGTCAGCAGGGTATCCGCTGCCAGACCTTCCAGGGCGCGCCGGGCGGCGAGCTTGGTCGCTGGCACGATCCCCAGCGTGTCGATCTCCCGGGCTGTAGCGAATCCCACGCCGCATGCCAGGGCGGCGGCGCGGATGAGCGGTGCCGCCCGCCGGCGAGCCAGCGGCGTCATCAGTTTGGAATCCCGCACCATACCCAGGGCTTGCAACAGTCTGGGGTCGGGCGGCAGGATGACGGCGGCGGCGCAGACCGGTCCCGCCCAGGCGCCGCGCCCGGCTTCATCGATCCCGGCGATGCGGCTGAAGCTGCCTTTCCAGAGATGGGTTTCGAATTCGAGGCTGGGGTAAGCCGGCAGGGGCTCAGGCATCGTAGATGCCTCGCCGCAGGTTCCGGCGGATGGCGAGCAGGTCCAGGAACATCTGCCACGAGTGGCGCAGCACCTTCACCTTGCTGCCGGATTCATAATACCAGGGGATGCCGATCTCGCGGATGCTGTAACCACGCCGGCGGGCAATGGCGAGCAGTTCCACATCGAAGGACCAACCGGTCAGGGTTTGCAGCCCAAAGATGCGCGCCGCGGCCTCGGCGCGGAAGCACTTGAACCCGCACTGTGTGTCCTGCAAGCCGGGCAGCACCAGCGTGCGGATGAGCAGGTTGAAGACCCGCCCGGTGAGGTGGCGGTAATAGGGTTCGCCGTAGCGCACCGCGCCGGGGGCTTCGCGTGAAGCGATGGTGATATCGGCTTGACTCTGCGGGGGCAGGAAACGGTTGATCTGTTCGACGGGCATGGAAAAATCGGCATCCGCGATGAAGATGTATTCGCCGCGCGCCTCGCCCGCCCCGCGCCGCACGGCGCGCCCTTTGCCGGGCAGGCTCTCATGCAGGACCTTAAGGTTTGGATGCAGGCGCGCCAGCGCCCGGGCTGTTTCCAGCGTGCGGTCGCGGCTGGCGTTCTCAACCACCAGCACCTCGGCGCTGTATGCCTGCCGGGCGAGGAATGCGAACAGGCTTTCCAGCGAGCCGGGAAGGCGCGTCTCCTCGTTGCGAGCCGGGATGATGATGGAGAGGTGGGGCGGATTCACAAGTAGAGGTCTGTGAGGATAAAGTAAAGGAACACGCCCACCAGGACGCACCAGAACAGCATCATCAGGATCAGGAACAGCCACTGCTTGCGGCTGACCTTCATCTGCCGGCGCGCCGGTGGTGTTTCCTCTACGGGCAGGCTGGGTCCAACTTCCGGTTCCAGCGGCAGCATCGACCCCGGGGCAGACATCCAGGCATCGGACGCGGCCTGCGGTTCGGTTTCCTGGAATGGCGGAGCATGGCTCTCAAACGTGAACCCAGCCGGGCTTTCTTCCGGTTCGGATTGCGGTTCAGGGCTTTCCGGGGCGGGGGTCTCATCCTTCGTGGCGGGTGGGTTAACGATGCGGTTGACGATGTCATAGACCTCATCCGCCGAGAACACCACGCGCGCCTGTGCGATCGAGACCGCAAAGCGCTCGACGGCATCGCGCATGATCACGCGCACGATCGGTCGCAGGCTGTCCACATGGACGCCGGGATTGGCGAACAACAGGACCGACTCCACGCTGGTCAACTGGCTGTATCCCTGGCGCTGCATGTGGATCTGGACGGCGCGCGCCATCCGCTCGGTGCGGGTAAGCAGGTTGGTCTTATCGGGTTTGAAGGTGTTCCCGCTGATCGTCCCCCACTGGTCGCCCTTGGCGCGGAACATGCCGAGCACCGGGGTGACATAAATGACATAGATGCCTGTCGGACCGACAAGGATGAAGGGGATGGGCGCATCCAGACCCGGCGGCTTGACGTTCCGGAGCAGGGTGAACTTGTTGTCGAGGTTCTTTTCCAGCACCGGCAGGATCGATCTCTGCGCTTCCATCTCAGCCAGCCAGGATCTGCCAAAGTCCATGAAGGCTTTGGCGCGGTCCATCAGGCTGATCTCCCCCTTTTCATTGAAGAAAGGAGTCTGGTCGATGATCTTCATGCGCATTCCTCCAACCGACCGCCCGGGGCGGCTTTCAGAAGACGGGTACCCCGGGCAAAAGGTCACGCTTGCCCGGCGCTTGCCCTGCCGAGAGGATCTGCTTATCGTAGCACAGCGCCTGCCCGGTCTCGAAGGAAGAGCCCAGGTGGGTTGTACGCCTGCCGGTCACGATGTTCTTTCCTTTTTCCAACTGCTCCACCAGCCCGCTGCGTTCCAGCAGGACATGGTCGGACCAGACCGCGCCGCGGCGTTGGTGAAGACGCACTGTGTCGATGTTCCCATCCGGCAGATAACGAACTGCGGTGATCACCGCGTCGATCTTTTTGCGTGGCATGCCTTCCCTCCGCGTTGATTCTAACATAACATTACCGCCGTGAACTTCGGTTCACGGCGGCTGTCGGGGTGGGCGGTCTCGAACCGCCGACTTCCACGTCCCAAACGTGGCGCGCTGCCAACTGCGCTACACCCCGGGCAGAGAGAGTATATCTGCAACCCCGGGCAGCGTCAAGAAGCATGCATTACGATATAATTCCAGCCCGGAGGCAAGCCCATGAACATCCTCGTGACCGGGGGCGCCGGCTACATCGGATCAACAGCCACACAGGCACTGCTCCAGGCAGGACATGCCGTCACGGTCTACGATTCACTCGTGACCGGCTACCGCGCCGCGGTGCCCGCAGGGGCGCACTTCATCCAGGCGGACCTGGCGGATCCCGCCCGGCTTGCTGCCTGTTTTCAGGCGGGGAAGTTCGATGCCGTCATGCACTTTGCGGCATTCATCGAGGCTGGTGAGAGCATGAAGGACCCGGGAAAATTCTTCCACAACAACCTGGCGAATTCGCTGGCGCTGATCGAAGCCGCCCAGCGTGCCGGGGTGGGTAAATTCGTGCTCTCCTCCAGCGCGGCGGTGTATGCCTCCAGCGATTCTCCCCTGACGGAAGGATCACCCATCGACCCCGCCAATGCCTACGGCTTCACGAAATTAGCCATCGAACAAGCCCTGGAATGGTACCGCCGCATCAAAGGCATGCACTTTGCCGCCCTGCGTTATTTCAATGCCTGCGGGGCAGTGCCCGGGCGGGGTGAGGCGCACCAGCCCGAATCGCACCTGATCCCGCTGGTGCTGCAGGTTGCCCTCGGGCAGCGGGAAGCGGTTTCCATCTACGGGACGGATTACCCCACCCCCGACGGAACCTGCATCCGGGATTACATCCATATCGCCGACCTGGTCTCGGCGCACCTGCTTGCCCTGCAGGCGCTGGAGCAAAAGGATCGGCTGGTCTATAACCTGGGCAACGGGGAGGGGTATTCGGTGCAGGCGGTGATCGAATGCGCCCGCCGGATCACCGGGCACCCCATCCCGGCGGTCGCCTCGCCGCGCCGCCCCGGTGATGCCCCCCGGTTGGTGGCGGCATCGCAGCGCATCCGGCGTGAACTGGGCTGGACTCCCCTGCATCCGAAGTTGGAGACGATCATCGCCTCCGCCTGGGAATGGCATGCCTCGCATCCGGAGGGCTATCGATGATCACATTCTTGGTCGTGCTTGTCGGTTGGATCCTATCACTCTGCCTGCATGAATTTTCGCATGCGCTGGTGGCGTATTACGGGGGTGATGTGACCGTGCGCGAGAAGGGTTACCTGACCTTCAACCCCCTGCGCTACACCCACCCGGTCTATTCCCTGCTCCTGCCGCTGCTGTTCCTGGTGATGGGCGGCATCGGCTTGCCGGGCGGGGCGGTGTACATCGAGACCTGGCGCTTGCGCAGCCGGGGCTGGGAGAGCGCGGTGTCGCTGGCGGGTCCTGCCTCGAACTTTGTGCTGGCGGTCCTGTTGGGGCTGGTGCTGCAGTTCGCGCCCGCCAATGCCGGCGGCATCTGGCCCGGGCTGGGTTTTCTTGCCCTGCTGCAGCTCTCAGCGGTGGTCCTGAACCTGCTGCCGGTGCCCCCCTTCGATGGTTATGGCGCGCTGGCACCCTACCTCAACCCTGACCTGCGCCAGAAGATCGCCCGGATGAGCATGTTCATCACCCTGGGTGTCTTTGTCCTGCTCTGGTACGTGCCGTTCGTGAACTCGCTTTTCTGGGAGAGTATCATACTGCTCGGGCGCATCCTGGACCTTCCGTTCGACTTGGTGCTCACGGGGTACAGCCAGTTCCGCTTCTGGGAGCGCTGACCCACCGTGCCCAACCGGGCACCCAGCCCACCTTTCTTACATTCCTCTTATTGACGCTCACTGCGCCCGCATGGTATCATTATATTCGTGATTTTAGCACTCGCAAGGCAAGAGTGCTAATTTGGAACGGATCGACCCGACCTTAGCCCTTGTCATGTCCATGCTGACCGAACGCCAACGCCTGATCCTTGCCCTGATCGTGCGCGATTACACCGAGACTGCGCAGCCGGTCGGTTCGGCGCGCCTGGTGGAGCACTATAAGCTCGACCTGAGCACCGCCACCATCCGCAACGAGATGGCGGTGCTGACTGAATCCGGCTACCTGCGCCAGCCGCACACCTCCGCCGGGCGCGTCCCCACCGAGGAAGGCTACCGCTACTTCGTCACCCACATCATTTACCAGACCGACCTGCCGGAACCGGCGCGCCATACCATCAGCCACCAATTCCACCAGGCACGCCAGGATGTGGAACAATGGATGCCGCTGGCGGCTTCCATCCTGGCGCACCAATCCAAGGTGGCTTCGCTGGTGACCGCGCCGCACGCCGACCGCTCGCGCTTCAAACACCTGGAACTCATCTCAACCCAGGGGCGGCAGGTATTGATGGTGCTGGTGATGACCGGCGGCGAGGTGAGCCAGCAATTGCTGACCCTGGCGGAACCGGTTCCGCAGGAGCGTCTTTCCGCCGCCGCCACCGTGCTCTGTGCCGTGTGCGCCAACCGCACGACGGAGGAGATTGCCGCCCTGCCGGCACGCAGCGACACCCTGGAAAAGGACATCCTCAGCCTGATCCTGGCGGATATGAGCCGCGGCGAGCAGCGCGTCTCGGGTGACATCTACCTGGATGGACTCACCAACGTGCTCTCGGAACCGGAATTCCTGGAATCCAACGACGCCCGTCAGGCGATACGCCTGTTCGAGGAACGCAGCCTGCTCCAGGACCTGCTGGCACGCGCCATGCCCAACGGGGTCGACGGCGTGCAGGTGCTGATCGGCGGGGAAGGCAAGTGGGAGGAATTACGCCAGTGTTCTGTCGTCCTGGCACGCTACGGCATCCCTGGTCAGGTGACCGGCATGCTGGGCGTCTTTGGACCCATGCGCATGGCATACTCGCGCACCATCCCAACAGTGCGCTTCATGGCAGACCTGTTAAGCGGTCTTGTCTCTGAAACCATATCTGGAGAAGAAAATGAGTTCTAAAAAAAGCAAGACGATCCAGCCCGCCGGCGAGGCGGAACAAGACCCGCAGGCAGCTTTTACAGCGGCGGAACATTCTGCCGAGCCGATGCTGGTGGATCCCGCCCTGATGGATGCTTTGCAAAAGCAACTTGCAGAAGCCCAGGCGCAAGCCTTGGAGTACAAGGACGGCTGGCAGCGCGCCCTGGCGGATTTCCAGAACTACAAGCGCCGCACCGATAGCGAGAAGGCGGAAGCCTACCAGAACGCCATCGGCCTGGTCGTCAGGCGTTACCTGCCGATCCTGGACGATCTGGAGCGCGCCCTGGCGGCACGCCCGGACGACCTCCCCTGGGTGAACGGCATCGACCTCATCTTCCGTAAATTGCAGACCATCCTTGAGAACGAGGGCATCAAGCGCATCGAAGCGCAAGGCAAGCCGTTCGACCCCAACTTCCACGAGGCGATCGGGCAGGAGGTCATGCCAGGGGTCGAGCCCGGGACGGTCATCACCGTCATGCAGCAGGGCTACATGCTGGGCGAGCGTGTCATCCGCCCGGCGGTCGTGCGCGTGGCGCAGGAACCTGCTGGTCAGGAATAGGCACCC
>JBFYSG010000179.1:0-3444 GCA_041301835.1 Chloroflexota bacterium
TCCTGGAATAGAACCACCTGTCATCCGGGGGAGGTCCTGTTTTCCATCGTCCAACGGCTGGCACGCCCGTGCTATAATGCGCCCGAAAGGTAACGTCTCATGCTGCAGCGATTTGTTAAAGCTTTCGGGGGTGACCCCAATCGCAAGGAGATCGAAAGGACCCAGGAAGTTGTCCAACACGTCAACGCGCTTGAAGCGGAGATGGAAAAACTATCCGATGAAGCGTTGCGACAGCGGACCGTGGATTTCCGCACCCGCCTGGCAGCGGAGCTGGAGGGGATCGACGATAATAACGAATGCCGCCAGGTGGAACAAGCCGTTCTGGATGACTTGATGCCTGAAGCATTTGCCACCGTGCGGGAAGCCTCCAAACGAACCTTGGGTCAGCGCCATTATGATGTCCAATTGATCGGCGGGATGATCCTGCACCAGGGCAAGATCTCTGAGATGCGCACCGGAGAAGGCAAGACGCTGGTTGCCACGCTGCCATTGTATCTCAACGCATTGACAGGGCGGGGAGTCCACCTTGTTACGGTCAACGATTACCTTGCCCGTCGGGATGCCCGCTGGATGGGAGCCATTTATCACTTCCTGGGTCTCTCGGTTGGCATCCTGCAGATGGCTGCGGTCACCGAAAATGGCAAGAAAGCCTTTGTTTATGATCCACAGCGGGAGCATACCCGCGAGGATCAACACCAGATGCGCCTTGTGGAGCGAGTAGAAGCCTATACCGCGGATATCACCTACGGGACGAACTCGGAATTCGGGTTCGACTACTTGCGCGACAATATGACCATGAAATTGGAAGACCGGGTGCAGAGGGGACATTACTTCTCGATCGTCGATGAGGTGGATAACGTCTTAATCGATGAAGCCCGCACTCCATTGATCATCTCGGGACCTGCCTCTGGCGATGTGGAATGGTATGGCCGAATGGCTGGCCTTGTGCGCCAGCTGCGGGAAGAGGATTACGAGGTAAGCGAAAAAGATCGCTCTGTGACGCTGTCGGAGATCGGTACGGCGCATGTGGAACAACTGCTCGGTCAACCGCTGCGCGACCCGGAACGTCCTGAAGATGTCACCCCGGAGCAGGCCCGGTTGCTGGGTTACCTGGAACAGGCGTTGCGCGCCCAGCATCTTTACCGTCGTAACAAGGATTACCTGGTGCAGTCAGGCAAGGTCGTGATCGTGGACGAATTCACAGGTCGACTGATGCCCGGACGCCGTTGGAGCGATGGCCTGCACCAGGCGGTGGAAGCCAAGGAAGGCGTGAAGGTAGAGCCTGAGAATATCACCTACGCGACGATCACCCTGCAAAACTACTTCCGCATGTACCAGAAACTGGCAGGCATGACCGGCACCGCCCTGACCGAGGCTGAGGAATTTGACAAGATCTACAAACTCTCAGTCCTGCCCATCCCCACCAACCTGGAATACCAGTCGTTCAGTGCTGAGGCGCCGCTGGTGGAAATAAAAGAAAAGGATGAAGAGGGTTACGAGTATGCCTACTTCGCCAGTCGGGATGACCCAGCCAGGAATATCGTTTTCTGGCGTCGAAAGGATTACCCGGATGTCGTCTTCCGCACAGTGGAAGCCAAGTTGAGGGCGATCGTGCGTGAGATCATCAGTGAGAATGTCCGCGGGCGCCCGATGCTGGTGGGTACAACTTCAGTGGAGTCTTCCGAGCGTCTGTCAAGCCGCCTGCGTGCCGAACCTGTTCGCCGCCTGCTGCAGGTATTGATGTTGAGAAGCGCGTGGATGGAAGCGAATGAGCGCATGGAGGATGGACGTGCCATCCCTGAACTGGTGTTCATGAACCAGCCGTTGGAAAAACTGCGACCTGAAGACCTGCGCCCTTTGGCAAAGGAATTAGGCCTGTCGCTCAACCCCGAAGATGGGACGAATCTTAAGCGCCTGGTGAAAGTCCTGGAACTAAGTGAAAAGGATGAACCCCGCCTGCGGGCTGTCATTCAAGGCGGTGTCGCACACTCGGTGTTGAATGCCCGCAAGCATACGGAAGAAAGCCAGATCATCGCCGGGGCAGGTGCGTTTGGGGCAGTGACGATCGCCACCAACATGGCTGGCCGCGGTGTGGATATCAAACTTGGCGGTGAACTGGCAGATGAGATCCTCAGCTCTGTCAACAAGGTACTGCGCAAGGCAGGTCATGCCGACCCATACGACATGCACCTGCAAGACAGGCGTCTCGCTTTACAGCAGGCAGATCCCTCGCTGTTTGGCCTCCAGGATGTGGAGGTGAAGCACTTCTTGCAGTATTTCGATGACATGGAGCAAGTGCGGGCTCTTGGTGGATTGCACGTCATCGGTTCTGAACGCCATGAGGCAAGGCGCATCGATAATCAATTACGCGGTCGCGCCGCCCGCCAGGGTGATCCGGGCTCCTCGCGTTTCTACCTTTCACTTGAAGATGACCTGATGCGCATGTTCGGGGGTGACCAGGTTAGGAACATCATGGCACGGCTCAACATCGATGATGATTTCCCGCTTCAGGCGCGCATGGTCAACAATATGATCGAAGGTTCACAGACGCGCGTGGAAGGTGCGAACTTCGACGTCCGAAAGCATTTGATCGAATACGATGATGTGCTCAACTCGCAGCGTATGCGCATCTACGGGCAGCGCAACAGGGTCTTTGAGAAGGAAGACCTGAGCGAGGATATCGACGAATTGTTGCAAGCTGAGGTTGGTCGGCGAGTCCAGGATGCGATGGATAGCGAAGAGTTCTGGCGATTGCTCGCTTGGCTCGAGCAGATCCAACCCCCCATCCAGACAGGGACGAAGATCCACCCATCCTTTACGTACAAGATCCTCGTCGAAGCGCTCCAGGCGGAGACAGGCAAGTCCTTGCAGGAAAAGGCGCTCGACCTCGCCTCCCAAAGCCTGGATGCGAGCCAGGAGCATTTCCTCAGCTGGGCAGTGGATCAGATCGATCGGACTGCGGAACAAGTCAAATACACAGTAGATGAGCAAAGCCAGGCGCTGGATAACTTCCTGGATGCCTTTAAGGACCGGGATGAGACGGATACGCGCCGACCACAAGAGGTGGCTGAGGAATTGACTACCACGCTCCGCGTTCCGCTGCGCCTGGACAACGAGCAGACTGCCCTGCTCCTGGATGATCCTGGAGTGTTATATGCCCCCCTGCGCGAGCAGATCGGCTCCTTGGTCAATGCCATCGCAATCAAGCGTCTGTTGGCAACCATTGAGTTCAGGCATGGTGATGGCCTGGGGATCACTGCTTCGGATCTGCAATCGCTTGAATTCCGGGAAGCGGGTACGCTGATCGAGGAAAAACTGCGTCTTGCTTTGGCAGAGAAGAAGGAACGCCTTCTGGGCGAAGATGGGCAGATCCGCCGCGACGTGCAGGTCCTGCTGGAGCGTCTGAACAGTGATGATGAACAAACCCACCTGCGCTTGCTGCTG
>JBFYSG010000180.1:0-8702 GCA_041301835.1 Chloroflexota bacterium
CGTGGTTGGTTTTGAGAAATCAATAGGCTCAGACAGAGCAGACATTAGGGTGTTGACCACTGGGTTATTATAATCTTCGATGGGAGACCTCCTGGAAATGGAATGAACGGCTTAATTGCCGCTTTGGTCCAATTGATGCATTAAACTTACTGGATTTACCTCGTACTTGCATCCCCCTGATGGGCATTCCAGCCTCACCCAAAAGGGTGATTAATTTTTGCCTGCTTTTCCGTCCAGATCGATCAACCCGCGCTGCAATGCGTAGGCAGCTGCCTGCGTGCGGTTTTCAAGCTGCAGTTTGGAGAGGATGTTCTTTATATGGCTCTTGACGGTGTTGACGGAAATGGATAGCTGCTCGGCAATACCCGAGTTGCTGGCGCCGCCGGCGACCAGGCGTAACACGATAAGTTCCCGCTCTGTGAGTGGTTCCTCCCCCTTCTCAGAGTCCATCGAGCGCCTGGCAACAACCTTCATTAACTGGGTCGCCATGGATTTTGTCATGGCGATCTCCCCCTCCTCGACCCCTTTCAGGAGGTCGAACAACTCGGCTGCATCCAGGCTTTTCAGCAAATAACCCGAAGCGCCCAGGTGGATCGCGTCGTAAAGATGCTTGTCGTTTTCAGACGAAGTCAGCATGATGACCGCAATTTTGGGAAAACGTTCCTTGATCTCCCTGGCGGCTTGCAAGCCATCCAGCACCGGCATATAAATATCCATGAACACCACATCGGGGTGAAGAGAGGCTGTCATGAGGATTGCTTCTTCACCCGTCTGGGCTTCACCGATCACCTCAACCAGGTCATCCCTGGTCTTCATCAGGCTGATGAGTCCCTGCCGGAAAAGGCGATGGTCATCTGCGATCAAGATCTTAAGGGTCATTTTTTCATTCCTATAAGCCGATGCGAATATGAGCAGCGTAGAAGAGGAAACGTCCCAGTACCTCCCCAATGATGACCAGCAGACAAGCCAGATAGATGGGCGTAAAGATCTCCTGGACTGTCTTTCTCGTGCGCTTCATCATGGCGACAGGAAAAACGAGGCATCCCACGCCCAGGAAGAGCATCAGGAAGCGGGCGATCAGGAGCGGTTTGTAGAGATCCATTAATAACTCGTAACTGGCTTGCGCCAACGCTGAACCTGTCTGCAGGTTATGGAGATGATACAGATTGAGAAACAACACCGGGAGCAGGATGACAAGCGCTGCGACAGCCAGCCTCCTGACCGCCTGTTCGACCAGCATCCGCGAACCGATCATTGCCCTGCCCAATCTTAATTCAGAAAAGCGAAGGTCCATGATCAAGATGGCTGCAACAGCCATCACGCCCAGGATCAGCATGGTACCAAAATAGGAGGGGATGGTCTCAACCGTATCCCAGGCGGCTTGCGTGGGCAGGAGGTAGATGCTGCCCATGCAATAGACTGTCACCAATCCGAAGGCGATCGCCAGCCACCCTGTTACGGTTTTAATTTTCCATGTTCCTTTGCGATACCACTGCATGTACCAAAGAACAGTCACCAGGAAGAAGAACCAGAGGGTGAATACGATCTCACGGCTCAACCAGGATGTGCCAAAATTACGGATCGCCAGGAAGGAAAGAAAAGGTTTGCTGAGGTGAAAATGGGCTCCGATCATGCCAAGCACCGTGGTGGTGAGGATGATCAGGAGAGGATCCCGAGTCACGTGTTCCAGCAACCCAATTTTGTATTTCCCATGCCAGACGGATCGGAGAATCCATAACACCAACAGCATCCCGATCGCCATCTGGGTCAATATGGTATAGACAGGCAAAGCCCATTCACGAAGATTCATAACGGGCATCCGGGTTGGGTAACAGAAAGGATTTCCATGAGATCAAAGGGACAAGGGTTTGCTTTTATTCAGCACCTCCGTCTCCAGGCAAGGCAAACGGCAGTCAACGGTCGTTCCATTCCCAGGGGTGGAATGCAGGGCGAGCATGCCGCCGACGCTGTTGGCACGTTCCGTCATGGTCTTGAGACCAAAACTGTGGTCTGACGGCTGCTGCGTCAACCCGATCCCATCATCGATCACCCGCAGGCAGAGGAAGCCCTTCCCATCCACTTTGCGAGAGAGTTCGACCTGTACCTGCCGGGCATGGGCGTGCTTGCGTACGTTGGCAAGCGCCTCCTGAAGGATGCAAACAAGTTGAACTTCGGCGATGGAAGAGAGGTGGAAACCATCTTCCACCTTGTTGGCAAAACAGGTCTCTATCCCGGTCTGAATGCCAAACTCTTCCAGGTACTCTCCAATGGCAGATACCAGTCCCTTGTCACTGGCAAGGGTGGTGCGCAGGCTCAGGATATTCTCGCGTACGTCGGCATTCGCAATTCGGATGGACTCGCGCATCTTATCCAACTCTTCGGACAAAGCGGCTTGTTTCCCTTGCTTTAGCAGCGCATCCAGGGTTTGCACTTCCAGGTTCAAATACCCAAGCACCTGCGCCAGACCGTCATGCATATCCCGCGCGATACGGGCGCGTTCCTCGGTGACCGAAAGGGATTGCAGTTGGGAGGTCATCAATCCATGCTGGATGGAGATCACCACCTGGTCTGCCATGCAATTCAACCAGATCATGTCCGTTTCTGTGCAAGGAAGATCGTCAGAGCGGGTGGCCCAGAGGACGCCGATGGGTTGGTTATCGAGTTCCAGGCGAACGATGCCAAACCCCTTCACCGGTCCGCCAAGGTCACAGGTAATGCCTTCCATCTGTCCGCTTTCCTCCAAGCCCGACGAACAATAAGACTGGCACGTTCGCAGAGTTTCAAGAAGCATCGGGTTTTGAATGCGCTGCGGGATTTCGACGATCCTGGTATGCCGCTCGATCGAATAGCATCTTAATTCAAGGATATCCGGGGCATCCTTCAGCAATGCCAGGCCGACAAAATTCGCCTGGAGAAGCCGGCGGGCGTTCTCCGTGATGTAATGCAGGATGCCATCGACATTTTCCATGGTCATGATCTGGCGGTTGATGTTCACCAGTACATCGGTCCATCGCTCTGCGGTTTGCCGGGCGGTGATCTGGGTGCTGATGGCTTCTTTTTGAGCCCGGTCCCGATCCTCCTGTAATTCCCGCAGCTGCCGCTTGCGGATGGCATCGAAGACCCCCAACCCGCGCACCACGAAGAAGGTGACAGCAAAGGTGGATACCATGCGCCAGAATTCGATTGGCAATCCGGTCACATCCAGGATGCGTTGATAGTCCAGCCAGGTTGTGAAACCGGAGAACATTGCCGCCCCTGAACTCTCGCCGGAAAAAGCGTTGTACATCACGCGGTCATAATTGTAGTAGGAAGTCGGACCGTACGGAGCAGCCGGTACAACCAGGCCGACGATGAATGCCTCGAACAGGAAAGCCAGACCGGCTCCCATGAGCAGGTTGGCAACATCAAAGAGCTTCTTCTTCCTTTGCAGGTTCCATTGACGGATGAAGCCAACCCCCGCCATGATGCTGCCCGGCAGGTATAAGATATACCGTGACCAGATATCGACCGGGATCTCGATGGGTGAGGGCGTGATGAAGGTCGTTGCGGCGTACGTGACCACATACGCGATCGGGACAATGAGGACACCGGGGATGAAGATGGTCCATGCCGGCAGGGGAATTTCCCTCATGATCCCCCATCCGAACCTGAACAACAATAAGCCTGTCAGGGGCTGGGCGATTATCCTGAAAATGGTCAGTACCTGGACATATTCCAGGTTGCCGCTGACCAGGAACATGTCGATCCAGCTGGTCGCCCCGGCAGCAAAGCCAAAAGCCGCCAGCCATTTCATGTGGCGGCCCAGCGGCAGTTCACTCCCCTGGCGCAGTTGCAGATAGGCAGCCAGTCCCATCCCCTCGAACGCCAATCCAGCCAGGAAGTGGATGATGATCACAGCACGATTTTCCCGATAACCAGTAAATACGACAACTTTGGCAAATACAGAGGCATAGTTTACTACACTTTAATATCACCTCCCCCTATGAACCAATAACCAGCCTATACCTCCCACTTATTGCATAGATAGGCACCACCCTGCATTTTCAGCCTGAAAACACAAGAGTTTTATCAAGTTGGGTTTTCACCCATTGGGTAAAGGGAAAAGCGGTTGAATCAACTGATTTTCACCCGGACCGCATGTTAAAATGGAGTGATTGCGTGCAAATTTTTTGGCAGGCATAGGTCCGCCAAATTCACCGGTAACACCGCACTTTGTCTGTGCTATGATGATTAAGGTATGACCCGTCCATCTTCCCCCTCCATCCCGCTGATCTCCCTGCGCGACATTTATAAAGTCTACGAGACCGCCGCCGGGGATTTCCCCGCGCTGCGCGGCGTGAGCATGGACGTGTATCCCGGCGAGTTCCTGGGTGTGATCGGCAAATCCGGGGCGGGCAAGTCCACCCTGCTGAACATGATCACCGGCGTCGACCATCTCACCGGCGGCGAAGTCATCGTCCACACGGACGGCGCGCCGGTCGCCATCCACAAACTGAGCGAAGACGCCCTGGCTCTTTGGCGCGGGCGGACAATGGGCGTGGTCTACCAATCTTTCCAATTATTGCCCATGCTGACCCTGGTGGAGAACATCATGCTCCCGATGGATCTGTGCGGCCTCTACCAACCGGGAACCAGCCGTGCGCGGGCGTTTGACCTCCTGCGCCTGGTGGAACTCGAAGAACACGCCCACAAACTCCCCAACTACATCTCGGGCGGACAGCAGCAGCGTGTGGCCATCGCGCGTGCCCTGGCGAACGACCCGTCCGTGCTGGTGGCTGACGAACCAACCGGCAGCCTGGACTCTGTCACGGCTGACCACGTTTTCCAGGTCTTCGAACGGTTGGTGGAAAAGGGCAAGACCATCATCATGGTCACCCACGATAACAGCCTGGCGCCGCGCTTCTCCCGTCACCTCATCATCCAGGACGGGGAGATCATCCCAGAATCGAAAACAGATCAACAGCCTAAAAAACGCCGGAGGAAACCATGACCCGGCAACCGGCGCCGTCGCGAGCGGCCAGTCGAGCGATCCAGACCCCGGCTGCGGAAGCGGTCATCCAGATGCAGAAGGTGGTCAAAACCTTCAAGAACGCGGCGGGGGAGTTTACCGTGCTCAAAGGCATTGACCTGACCCTGATGCGCGGCGAGTTCGTTGCCATCGTCGGCAAGTCCGGCAGCGGCAAGTCCACACTGCTGAACATGATCACGGGGATCGACCACCCCACCGGGGGCAAGGTGGTCATCAACGGCTTGAACATCTACGAGATGAACGAAAGCCAGCGCTCGCTGTGGCGCGGCAAAAACCTGGGGATCGTGTTCCAGTTCTTCCAACTCCTGCCCATGCTGACCCTGCTCGAGAACGTCATGCTGCCGATGGACTACGTGGGCATGTACGAGTTCGACGAGCGCCCGAAGCGGGCCATGGAACTGCTCGCGATGGTGGGACTGGAAACGCAGGCACACAAACTTCCGTCGGCGGTCTCGACCGGGCAGCAGCAGAGCGCCGCCATCGCGCGTTCCCTGGCGACCGACCCGCCCATCATCTGCGCCGACGAACCGACCGGCAACCTGGACTCGCGCTCGGCAGACGCCATCATCGGCCTGTTCGACCACCTGGTTGCAAGCGGCAAGACCATTGCCATGGTCACGCACGACCCGTCGCTGACCGAGCGCACCTCGCGCACCATTGTCATCTCTGACGGCGAACTGATCGACGAGACCGTGGCGCACTGCCTGCCATTGCTGGGGCACCGCCAGATGCTGGAAGCCACCCACATGGTCGAACACATCACCTACCGGGCCAGTACCCCCATTCTCCAGCAGGGCGAGCACGTGGACTATTTCTTCATGGTCACCAGCGGCGCGGTGGAAGTGGTGTTGTGCAACCGCCGCAAGGAGTTCACCGTGGCGCGGCTTGGTCCCGGACAGTTCTTCGGCGAGGTGGAATTGATGCGCGGCGGACAGTCCATTGCCAGCGTGCGGGCTGCCTCGGAAGGACCGGCGGAACTCGCCGCCCTGCCGCGCGAGGGGTTCAACAGGCTGGTCGAGAATTCGTCCATCACCGGGGAAGCCCTCGGCAAGATCGTGCAACTCCGTCTTGCAGAGAACCGCACCGCCGACCGGCGGCAGTCGAAGAGAGGAAAAAAGTGATTCGCCCGCGCTGGCGCAAGGTATTCCACGACCTGATCGGCAATTTCTCGCGCACCGCGCTGGTGGTGGTCTCGATCGCTGTGGGCGTCTTTTCCATCGGCGTCATCATCGGGGCGTACGTCATCATCTCCGATGACATGAGCGCAAGTTACGCTGCCAACAATCCGATGAACATCGAACTGCGCACCGATCCCTTCGACGAAGACCTGCTCTCGACCATCGAGCACATGCGCGGCGTCGAAGACGCCGAGGGACGGCGCGTCTTCACCATGCGCGTCCGCACGGGGGAGGATGGACAGTGGGTCACACTCAACATTGTGGCTGTGGATGATTTCTCCGAGTTGAACATCAACCGGCTGAACGTCATCAGCGGGACGAACCAGCCCGCCGACGATCAGATCCTGCTCGAAAAGAAAGCGCTGGCGGACCTCCAGGTTGCCGAGGGCGATACGCTGGAGGTGGAACTGCTCGACGGTACGATCAAGAGCATGACCGTGGCTGGCATCGTCCAGGACCCGGCCACCGGCGCGGGGGATTTCCTGGCTCAGCCGTTCGCGTACGTCACCACCGGCAGCCTGTCCTTCCTTGGACAGCCGGAAACGTTCAACCGCATGTTTGTCACTCTGACGGAAGGCAAGAACGACGAGGTGGTCCTGCGCAACATGGGTGGAACGGTGCGCGACAAGATCGAGAAGAGCGGTGTGACGGTCTACATCATGCGCGCCACCAAGACCAACGAACACCCGATGGCCTCGACCGTGCAGGCTGTGCTGGGCATCCTGCTGGCGCTGGGCGTGCTCATTCTTTTCCTGAGCAGTTCGCTCATAGCAAACACGCTCAGCGCATTGCTCAGCCAGCACCTCCGTCACATCGGGGTGATGAAATTGGTGGGGGCACGCCGCAGCCAGATCCTGCAAATGTATTTTGCCCTCATCCTGGCCTTCGGCGTGATTGCCCTGCTGATCGCCGTCCCGCTTGGGGGACAGGGGGCGTACGCGCTGGCGGATTTTATTGCCGAAAAGATCAATTTCAACCTGATGGGCTACCGCATCGTGCCGTTTGCCTTTATCGTGCAGATCATCGTCGGGCTGGCGGTGCCGCTCCTGGCAGGACTGGTGCCGGTGCTCAATGGGTCGCGCACGACCGTCTTGCGCGCGTTGACGGGAGATACCGGCCAGGATGAAAAGAAACCGGTTGCCGGTCCTGCGCCGAGCGAATCGGCTTTTGAGCGCTTCGAGACCCGGACCGCGCACGCGCTCGGACGGCGCGGCATCCACATCCCGCGTCCGCTGTTGATCTCCCTGCGCAATACCTTCCGCCGCAAGGGACGCCTGGCGCTGACCCTGTTCACGCTGACGATGGCGGGCGCGATCTTCGTGGCCGTGTTCAACGTGCAGGTCTCGCTCCACGATTACATTGACCAGATCGGCAATTATTTCATCGCCGACGTAACGCTCGATTTTGACCGCTACTACCGTCTGAATGAGATCGAAAACATGGCCATGCAGGTTCCCGGCGTGGTGGATGTGGAGGGCTGGGCGTATGCGACCGCCGAAGTGCTTTACCCGGACGGCAGCGTGGCAGACACGCTCACCGTCCTGGCGCCCCCCGCAGACAGTCATCTGGTCTCGCCGCTCCTGATCGAGGGGCGCTGGCTCCAGCCAGGCGACGAACAAGCCATCACGATCGGCGAGGGCATCCTGTCCAAATTCCCCGACCTGCATGCCGGTGACACCCTGCGCCTGAGCATCAACAACCGCGAAGATGACTGGCTGGTGGTGGGCATCTTCAAGTTCGTCAACCAGCAGGGCACAATTGCCTACAGCACGTACGAATATATCTCGCGCCAGGCACATGCTGCCAACCGCTCCTTTTCCTACCGCATCGTCACCGAACAGCATGACCCGGCTTACCAGCAGCAGATGGGCGCGACGCTCGACGCCTATTTCCGCGACCGCGGCTTCCGCGTCAGCCAGGCGCGCACCGGGCAGTCCACGCTGGAGGTGGCATCCGAGAGCCTCGACATCCTCGTCACCTTCCTGCTCATCATGGCTCTGCTGACCGCGCTGGTGGGCAGCATTGGCCTGACCGGCACGATGGGCATGAACGTGCTCGAGCGTACGCGCGAGATCGGTGTGATGCGTTCCATCGGCGCGGTGGACAAGGAGATCATGCGCACCGTCATGGTGGAGGGCATGGTCATCGGCGGTATTTCCTGGCTGCTTGGCGCGCTACTGTCCTTCCCGTTCACCTACCTCCTTTCGTACATCATCAGCACGGCAATCTTCGAATCGTCGATCAGCGTCCATTTTACGCTCAGCGGTTTTATTATTTGGCTTCTGGTCGTGCTGTTGCTTTCGGCAGTTGCCAGCGTCCTGCCGGCGCGCAATGCCGCCAGGCTGACCATCCGTGAAGTGCTGGCCTATGAATAAATCAAGGAGAACACCATGAAAAAGAGCCTGATCACAATCATCCTGGCCCTGTCCATCCTGCTGGCTGCCTGCGGTCCCAAAGCAGACGAACCCGCCGCATCCAGCCCGGTCCCCGCGGCG
>JBFYSG010000181.1:0-7417 GCA_041301835.1 Chloroflexota bacterium
GGACCCGGCGGATGTGCGCGGATAAGCCAAAGAAAACAGCAGAGAACCCCAGACCTGCCCTACTCAAACAGCCTGTTTTTTCATCAGTTTGGGCAAGGAGAAAGAGGCTGTGAGCAGATACGGGATTATTTTAGCACAAACGTTCTTTAAATACAAGGGGTGGAGGATAATTTTTAGTACGAATAATCGAAAGTTGAGAGGGTTCTCTTTTTTTTTAAGGGAACCCTCCTCTCTACTTCAAAGTGAGGATTGGTAGTTGGCTTATCAGGGCCGGTGCAGGATGCCGTTGGAAGGGGACCCGCTTTGGGATGGATCCGGTTCGAAGCGGAACAGGAGCGTCCCATCCTGCTGCAGGCGGATGCGGTCGATGCCTCCCTCCGGGCAGGTCGACAGGGCACTCACCTTTTGTTCGCTGAAGACCAGGGTATCCCCGTCGATCTCGTTCAGCACAAGGTCGATGGAACACCACTCTGTGGCGACTTTCCCACAAACCGCGCCCACATTGCACCCGGGCTGGATGGTGATATTCAAGACCGCGGCAAAGTCGTTGCCCTCCCCGAAGATCGATCCCACCCATTCTCCTGCAACGGGATCGGTACTGGTGAGCGTGACAGCGCCTGGCTCCGGCGCGGGGTCCGGCGGTGGGACGATGGCACCCGAATCGTTGACGAACAGCTTGAAGGCAATGTCGTCCGTGAAATCCGGCAGGGTCACGATGATATAGTCTCCCTGGCGGGTCAGCAGGATCGAACCGCCGAGAGCGTAACCGGTCTTGGTATCGTAGAAATCGACCTGCCAGTTCTGGGCGGAGCCGGGAATATCCAAAGTGACATACTGCCCGGAGATGACAGGGAGGAAGTTCCAATTGGGGGGCTCAGAGCCAGCGTCCCGAAACCAGCCGATCGCAGAATGATCGTTCCCGACCGAGGCACCCCAGATCTTGGTCCCGCCCGGGAAGAGAATAGAGAGGGGTTCGAACCCGGTGAAGTCAACCCCGCGGGTGAACCGGGCGGCCGGGAGTTCCACGTGGGAGTACTGGTTGAGGAATGTCCATCTCATAGACGGGAAGTATATGGCATATGCATCTTCCCAGAAGAGGGCGCGGGCATTCATCGCCCCGGAAACCACACCCGCCCAGATCGCATGTTCGATGCCAATATGAGCATCTGGGGAACTGGTGACCAGTTGATCCGGCTTTTCCCAATTCAAACCCGATTCGCCGATCAGGACCGGTTTTTGATACAGGTCAAGATATTCGTGTGTTATATTGACGATATATCTATCCAAATTGGTGGGATAGGGATGGGTCTGGACAAAGTCGATGGCGTCCGAGGTATACAAATTCCACCAGGTGCCGACATCTCCCAGCGAGGCAGTGATGGGCCGCTGATGCGAATCAACCGCGTGGATCACCTGCGCCATGTGTTCGACGAAGGTGATGCCCTGGGTTTCCGTGATGCCCTCGATCAGGTTGGCTTCTCCCAGCACCTCCCAGGCGAGGATGTTGTCCCTGTCCTGCCAGCGCGTCACCAGGCGGTTCACATACTCGAACCACATGGCATTTGCTAGTGTGCCCTCCTGGAAGACCTCCGCATGGTTCTGTGCTGGTCCGCCAACGGCGGCATTGAACGGGTTGTTGGCCCAATCGTTTTGACCGGTCGTATTCCAGTCCCCCCAGCCGGTGAACCACACAAAAGCGTATATCCCATGCGCCTCTGCATTATCGAGCAGGAGTTCGATATTTCTGACGACATCTTCATTGAGTTCCCCGGTATTGGTGTACGGATATCCGCCGAAGACCGGATTGTTCACCAATCCAAAGCGGATCACGCGTGTTCCAGCGTAAGCAGACCAGTCGAGCAGGGTGTCGTAATCCTCCTCGAAAAAGGGGGCAACATTTCGGCTGAAGATCATCCCCGGTTGACCGTCCTGGCTGAAGTAGAACTGACCCGGTTCCAGCGAGAACGCCGGCAGCGGGACGGGAGTGGCGGTGGAGGTGGGGGTGACGGACGAGGTGGGATTGACGGTCGGCCTGCGGGTGGCAGTCCGGGTGGGGGTGATGGTTGCGGCGGATTCGCAACTCGAAAGGATGAGGCTTACAAGTGTGAGGGTTGTCAACAGAGCAGCCGGCATATGTTTGATCTTCATTATGTTTTTCTCCCTGATCCATTTATCAAGGTTACTCTACGGTCGCCTTAGGATTCCACTGGTTGTATCAGTAGAGCCGGGCGTGGATGAATATGTGTATGATAGTGTTCCATCTGGAAGCAGTTGGAGATACTCAAAGCCGCCTGAAACACAAAATGAGGCGCCGGTCACGTTCTGCTCAATAAAGATAAAGGTATCGCCGTCGATCTCCTGCAGGAAAAGTTCCCCCGAACAGGGCAGTTGCGGTGCAGAGAATGTTCCGCATACACTCCCGGGTTCACAAGCGGGTTGAATTGACAGTTCGAGCAATGTAGAAAAAGTCCCGTCACTGCTCAAGATGGTGCCGGCCCAGGCCCCGGTGATCTCATCCTTGTTGGCAACAACATCAGGGGTGATCACACTGGTCTCAGCCCCGGCCATCATTTTGAATGCAATGTCATCCTGGAATTCGGGCAGGGTCACGGTGACGGTGCTGCCATAACGGGTGACGGAAGCCGAAGAGAGGACCGTTGTACCGGTCGTGGTATCGTAGAAATCGACCTGCCAGTTGGCGGCTGTCCCCGGCACCGTGAGGGTCACCATCTGCCCGGCGGGGATTGTTTGGACGGTCCAGCCGGGTGGCTCGCTGGCGGCATCCCGGAACCAGCCGAGCACCATGGCCTCGTTGCCCACTGCCGCGCCCCAGACGAGGGGTGATGAAGTGGAAGTCAGGGGTTTGAAACCAGTGAAGTCCACCCCCCGAACAAAACTGGCTGCTGGCGCCTCGGAGGTTTTATATTGATCCATCCAGGGAATCCCCAGGTCGGAAAAATAGATACCGAAGCTATCTTCCCAGTAGAGGGAACGCCCGTTCATCGCTCCTGATACGATCCCCGCCCAAATGGCATGGCGAACACCAAGCGGGGCATTCTCCAAGACTGTCGCCATCCCGCCAGGGCTGTCCGGCGTTTCAGCACTCAAGCCAGACTCACCGATGAGAACCGGGCGGTCATACAAAGCCAGGAGTCGTCGAACTTCCAATATGATAACCCTATCCAATTGAGCAGAGACCGGGTAGGGATGGATATTGATGAAATCGATGGCGGTGTCCCGGTAGAAGATGGGCCATGAGCCCGTATCTGCGATCGAAGCAGTCACTGGTCGGTGGGACAAATCGGCAGCACGGATCAGCGCAGCTGCCCTGTTGATAAAATCCACTCCGGAAGCCTCGGTCACACCGGAAGCCAGGTTGACCTCTGAGAATATCTCCCAGGCGGCGATAATCTCCCGGTCCTGCCAGCGTTCCACCAACGCCTCCATCCATGCCAACCAGAGGTTCTGGGTGGGTGAACCTGGATCGAATAATTCGGCTGGTGATTGAACAGGCCCACCATTTTCTGCGTTCCATGGATTGGAAGCCCAAGTGGAATAACCCTCTCCGGCATTCCAGTCGAACCAACCGGAGAAGACAGGCAGGATGAAGATACCATCCACGGCAGCCTGATCAAAGATTTGCTCCCACCGGGTTGCCCAAACTTCATCCACACCACCGGCGAGGGTGCATCCAATCCCCAAGCTGTCCAGTTGGACACGTACCATCCGACTGCCTCCGTTCCTGGACCAGTCCAGGAACGTCTCGTAATGCGTCGGTTCATACCCGGCAACGTTGCGGGAGAAGAGGAAACCTGGTTGACCGTCAAAACTGAAATAGAACTCACCCGGTACAAGCGTCAGGGAAGGCAGCGGAATGGAAGTAATCGTCGGGACCCGGGTGGGCGTTGAGGGGGAAGCGCTGGTCGGTGCGGGCGAACAGCTTGCCAAGAGGAGGCTGGCAGCAAGGAGCAGGACGATGATGGCGATAGGTGCACTTCTATCGGATTTCATATTTCCTCCTGGTGAAGAGAGAATGAGCTTTGCCAATCATTATTGTACAACTTTTATATGCCGCTTGTACGCTGAATGACCAATTTCAACAGGGCCTTCTCAAAGTTAGATGCCTGCCCCACCCCCCGTCCCCAGTCTATACAAACACCGGGGAGGGGGCGATTTATGCATATCCATTCCCTGGAATGGACCCGGCAGCGGGTTGTAATCGCGGCAAAAATCATGTAATATGGATTCATCGAACCAGTAGCACCAAGGAGTGCAGCCATGAACTTAAAAAAAGGACTTCCCATCCTGACCTTGAGCGCGCTTTTGCTGCTTTCGGCCTGCAGCCTGCTGCTGGGGACGCCGACGAGCAACCCGCCAACCGCAGACCCGCAGACGGAGGTGGCACGGATCGTGGCCGAGACGATGGCCGCCCAGACGCAGATCGCCCAGGCCGTGGCGGAGACCATGGCCGCACTGGTGACCGACACCCCCCAGCCGACCCAAACGCTGCAATACACCTACACACAGCAATATACCTTCACACCCCAATTCACCTATACCCTGCAGCCCACCTACACGCTGCAATATACCTTCACACCGCAGTTCACCCATACACCCAGCACGATCACGGTGAGTGTGAGCGCGGAGACGAACTGCCGATCGGGACCGGGAACGCCCTATGACATCCTGGGGGTGATGCTGCCGGGGCAGACGGCGGAAGTGATCGGCCGCAGCGCGGACAACAGCACCTGGATCATCAAGCTGCCCTCCAACCCCCTGATCACCTGCTGGCTGTGGGGACAGTGGGCGACGGTGACGGGCAACCCGGCAACGCTGCCGGTCTACGCCATTCCGCCCACCCCCACCCCACCGGTCACGTTCACGGTGGCCTACGAGAGCACGATCTTCTGCTCGCCACAATACGCCTTCCGCTTCAACATCACCAACAACGGCAGCCTGACCTGGCAATCGATCCAGATCGTGGTCACCGATAACAACACATCGACCACGACGACGCACACGCGCGACAGTTTCCGGTCCTATGCGGGTTGCTCGCTGGAGCTGGACCAACTGGACCTGACGCCCGGCGAGACAGGCCCGGTGAGCAACATCAACCCCGGACAGATCAACTACAACCCGGCGGGGCACAATTTTACGGCGGTGTTCCGCCTGTGCAGCGAGAACGGGCTGCTGGGCACCTGCGTGGAGAAGACCCTGAACTTCAACCCGTAACCCGGCGGAGACACCCGGGACCCTTCGAACCTGGACTGAAAAAATAACAACCATCCAACCACGAGGAGAGCCATGAACAAAAAGAAGGTCATCACAACCTGGCTTGCATTTACGATCCTTCTGCTAGCCTGCAACCTGAGCGCCACCCCGCAGTCGCAGCCCACCGCGACCGCTGATACGCGGACGGAGGTTGCACTGGCGCTGGCACAGACCAGCCTGGCACAGACCCAGATGGCGCTCAGCCTGCAACAGACGATGGCAGCGATGGTCACGAACACACCGCAGGCGACCTTCACGCCCCAATCAACCTTCACACAACAGGCGACCTATACGCAGCAATTCACCTACACGCAACAGTTCACCTATACCCTGCAACCCACGCTCACGACCCAGTCCACAACCGTGACCGTGAGCGTGAGCGTGGCTACGAACTGCCGCACGGGTCCCGGGGACGATTACCCGATCGTGGGGGCACTGCCGGTGGGGCAGACCGCCGAGGTGGTGGGCAGGAGCCAGTTCAACGACAGCTGGATCATCCGGCTGCCTTCGAACCCGCTGGTGCTCTGCTGGCTGTGGGGGCAGTATGCCACGGTGACGGGGAACGTTGCCAACCTGCCGATTTACTCTCCACCGCCCACACCCACGCCGAGCACGGCGCCACTGGTGACCCTTTCGATCACCAACAACACGGCGCAGAACATCCTGTTCGTGTATTTCACCCTGGCGAGCGACCCCGCCTGGGGACCCGACCGGCTGGGGGCGGATACCTTGAACATCGGCGAGACCTTCTATTGGACAATCCAACCCGGGGTGTATGACGTGCGGGCTGATTTTGGCGGAGGGGTGATCGCCAAGAGCTGGATGAACCTGGCGATCTTCAGCAACACGGCACTGGCCGTGCCGTGAGGCGGGCAGTAATCATGAGGACCCACATCACCCCCTCCCCGGCACGGAGGGGGTGATGGTTTTGCATCTCTCCTGCCTCCCTCCTTGACGCTTTGCGGCTTTCCCCGTAAGATACCCGTGCCATAGAACATCCATTCACGACAACATCCCCCCTGGAACCGCAGCGGTGAGGCGGGGTTTTTGAGGAGTCTTCCCATGGAACTTGGAATGGTACGCAAGATCGACATCGACCGCGAGATGCAGGCGGCCTACCTGGATTATGCCATGTCGGTGATCGTGGCGCGCGCCCTGCCGGATGCGCGCGACGGGCTGAAGCCGGTGCAGCGGCGCATCCTGTTCGCGATGTACGACATGGGGATGCGCCAGGATAGCCCCTACCGCAAGAGCGCGAGGATCGTGGGGGAGGTGCTGGGCAAGTACCACCCGCACGGGGACGCCTCGGTGTACGAATCGATGGCGCGGATGGCACAGGATTTCTCGATGCGCACCCTGCTGGTGGACGGGCAGGGGAACTTTGGCTCGGTGGACGGCGACCCGCCGGCGGCGATGCGCTACACGGAAGCACGCCTGGCAGCGCCGGCGCTGGACCTGCTGGCAGACATCGGCAAGAACACGGTGGATTTCAGCGATAACTTCGACGGCACACTGCGTGAGCCCACCGTGCTGCCCTCGGCACTGCCGAACCTGCTGGTGAACGGGGCGACGGGGATCGCGGTGGGGATGGCGACCAACATCCCGCCGCACAACCTGTCCGAGATCGTGGACGCCTGTATCTACATGCTGGAAAAATGGGAAAAACTGGACGACGTGAATGTGGATGACCTGATGGAGTTCGTGGAGGGGCCGGACTTCCCGACCGGCGGGATCATCATCGAGCAGAAGGGGGAGGAGGGGATCGAGGCGGCTTACGGCAAAGGGCGGGGCAAGGTAACCATCCAAGCCAAGGCACACATCGAGGAGATGGAGCGGGGGAAGAGCCGCATCATGGTGACCGAACTGCCCTACCAGGTGAACAAGAGCAGCCTGATCGAACGCATCGCCGAGTTGGTGCGGGATGGGCATTTGGAGGGGATCACCGACCTGCGGGACGAATCCGACCGCCAGGGGATGCGGATCGTCATCGAACTGACCAAGAACGTGGAGCCGGAGAAGGTGCTGGCGGACCTGTACAAGCGCACGCCGATGCAGTCATCCTTCAGCATCAACCTGCTGGCGCTGGTGGATAACGAGCCGCGCCTGCTGACCCTGAAACAGGCGCTGCGCGTCTACCTGGACCACC
>JBFYSG010000182.1:0-2822 GCA_041301835.1 Chloroflexota bacterium
AGAGATGGCATAGCCCATGCCGACGTTGTATTTGCCGCGCGGCTCGTGCATGGCAAGTTCCTGGCCTTTGACCTGCATGGCAAAGAACTGCGCCTCGCCGCCGATTTTCTCCGCCGCGCGCTTGCTGCCCTCAGCCAGCAAGTCACCGAGTCCCTCGCGTCGGGCGATCATTGGGATCATTTTCAGCATGGCCTCGGAATTGCCGAAGCGCAGGTCGATGCCACCGGTATCCTCCAGGGTCAGCAAGCCATGCTCAAAACACTCCATGGCAAAGGCGATCGTCCCGCCGCAAGAGATGGTATCCATCATATAAGCATTGCACAGTTCCCCGGCTTTGGCGATGGCTTGCAAATCACCGATGCCGCAGTTGGGACCAAATACGCCGACAGTTTCATATTCGGGACCGCCATAGGGCGATTCGCGCCCATCCACCGCCACCTCGCGCTTGCAGCGAACCGCGCAGGCATAACAGGTGCGCCGGGCGGTCAGCAGTTCCTTCTCGTAGGCTTCCCATTTAACCGTGTCCACGCTCTCGAACGCTCCCAGGCGGAAGTTGCGCGTGGGCAGGATGCCGCCGGTATTGAGTGGTTCCACCAGTCCGGGGGTGCCGCGCTCCTGCAGATCCCAGCTGAGCGGGTTTTCCTTGACGCTTTTGGCGATCCTGCTGCCGGTATCCATCAGTGCTTTCGCGTCGTAAGCCATGTTCTGGTAGCGCTGGTTGCCGCGCACGGCGATCGCACGCAGGTTCTTGCTGCCCATGACTGCCCCCAAGCCGTTGCGCCCGTTGAAGTGGCGCAGGTCGTTGGTCATCCCGGCAAAACGTACCAGGTTTTCGCCAGCCGGACCAATTTGCAGCACGCGGATCTTCTCATCGCCCAACTCTGCCCGGATGGATCCCTGTACTTCGGCAGTCATCTTGCCCCACAGGTGTTCGGCAGACCGGATCTCAACCTGGTCGCCTTGGATCCACAGATAGACTGGTTTGGATGCTTTGCCCTTGACGACGATTGCCTCCCACCCGGCCATTTTCAGTTCCGGTCCCCAGAACCCGCCTGCTTCAGATTCACCATAACCGCCCGTGAGCGGGGAACGCGCGGATACGATATAACGCGTGGCAGTGGAGACGGGCGCGCCGGTCAGCAGACCGTTGGCGATCACCAGGACATTTTCAGGTGAAAAAGGCTCGGTATGCACGGGTAATTCGTTGAGCAGGATATACCCTGCCAGCGCCTTGCCACCGGGGTATGAACGATAAAAATCCTCACCCAGGGTTTCGGTTTCAATTTTCCCGCTTGTCAGATCGACCCGTAGAATTTTAGCAGTTGTTCCGTACATAATCACTCCGTACTTCGTGGTTGAGGATCGGTGTCACATCATTCTCGATCAGGATCCACCCGGTACCATTGACCGCTCCAATGCCAGTGCGCACGGCACGGGGGGCAGGTCCGGGTATTCTACCTGCTCCGACGGCCAGAGCGGTGTGGATGTCAGGTTTTCATTGCTCGTTTCGCCAACCAGGATGGTGTCTTCCATTTTCGCCCCGGCGACGGTCGGATTCCATGCCAGGGCTTGCCCGGCTGCCAGCACATCCGTCCCGCCGGGGGTGGCAATGTATTCGCGCGGCTCATAGCCAGCCACGCCGCCCTGGTGGTGATGCTGCCACTCGCCGGGATACCCTGCTTTGGCATAGGCAGCCTGTCCGATTTCGAGTAGTGTCCCCAGGGTTGATCCTGGCCGCGAATGGGCAATGAAAGCCGCATTGACTTGCGCTGCCGCATGGATTTTCCGCGCCAGTTCGGCAGGTATTTTCCCAAAGTGTACCATGCGCGAGACGGAACAGACCAGCCCGCGCCAGCGGCCGCTCAGCACAAGCAGGGCGTATTTTTCCAGTTTTTTCGCGCCTGGCAGCGGATGACGGAAACGGCGCTCGTCGGTGGCAACCAGGTTGACGATCGGCTGGATGCCGCGCCTCTGGGCTTCCCCCCCAAGCAGGGCGGCGATCTCGAACTCGGTCATGCCGGGATGGATCGCCTGCGCTGCTGCGGTGATGGAGGCGGCGCACAGTTTTCCCGCCTCACGCAAGCGCGCGCCTTCTTCCGGCGTCAGGTGTGCCCGCATACGCGCGATCTCAGCGCCGATATCTTTTCCATTGCCATAAGGCACATCGCTGAGGAAGGTCATTCCCTCCAGCAGGTCGTTCAACCCTTTAAGCGGGGTTGCCCAGGGTGAGATGACGAATTCCCAACCACTTTCAGCCAATTTTTCCTCGTCGTGCAAGCGCGGGGCTTCAATGTTGTTGGTGACGAGATATTGTTTATCGCGAGTGATGACCAACGAAGCCGCACCTTCGCTGGTGGCAGTATTGACATACGAGGCCGCGCCTCCGGTTCCCCAGGCAAAACTACTCACCCGGCGCAGAAGGACAGCTTCGACGTGATATTTGTCGAGCAGGGCATGCAGGGAGCTGAGCTTGGTGGAAAGTTCGGTCATGGTGGTGTGTGGTGAATCTGAATGCATTGCGGCGTGAGATGGATATGCGCGCTACGTCACATAGGGAATCGTCGAAACCGCGTGCGGCAGGATGCCGATCGGCTCGCCCTCCTTGAGGTGCTCCAGACCAATATTAACAGCGGTTTGCAGGTTTGTCACGGGATTGAGCAGGAGGGCGCGTGCCAGTTCGTGATCCATGCCGGTGCAGGTCATCAGGTGCACCTGCGAGGCATCGCGGGCGATCTGGTAGGCTTTATGCGGTCCGATGTGGAAACCTTCTGCATTGAATTTCTCGATGACTTCGGCATACGTCTTTTTACCCAGCGCCCACG
>JBFYSG010000183.1:0-3577 GCA_041301835.1 Chloroflexota bacterium
CGGCAGGCGGATGGGTCTATTTTACAGCCTTTTTACAGCCCAACCATGCGGGGATAACAGCGCCAGTCTAGAATGGAGCAAGAAAGGAGATCGAAAATGAAATCAATCACCTCAATGTTCAAGAAGTTCAGCCTGCTGGTGCTTTTCCTGGCGCTTGGGCTTGCCGCCCTGCCGGTTGTTCCTGCTGCGGCAGCGGGCATCCAAACGGACAAGGAACCCCCCTCCTATGAACGGCTGGAAGCGGGCTGGGAGCGCCTGCAGGAGGCGTATGCCCGACAGGGCGAGCGCCTGGACAAGGCAGATGACATGGTTGCAAGGATCCAGGGTTTGATCGACCAGGCGACTGCCCGGGGCTATGATGTTTCGGCGGTCCAGGCGGCACTGGATGCTTTCAACGCCGCGCTGCCCGCGGCTGCTGCCGTCCATGAGCGCGGCGCCGCCATCATCGCCAGCCATGAGGGTTTCAACCCGGGTGGAAAGGTCACGGATCCAACCCTGGCGCTGGAAACAATCCGCTCGCTCGCCCAGGTGTTGAAGGATACGCACGCCGCCATGGACAACACCGGGCAAGCCCTGCGCGCTGCCATCCAGGCTTTCCGCGAGGCACACGCCCCGGAGATGGGCGCGATCCCCTCTGTGCCGTAAGCCTCCGTTGGATGGGTTTATCAACTGGAGAGACAGGCTTCCGCTGTCTCTCCAGTTTGCAGTAAAATGAAGAAAATCACCCACAGGAGGCTCGCATGGATCGAACGATCATCACCTCTGAGAAAGCGCCGAAAGCCATTGGACCTTACTCTGTCGCTGTCCGCACCGGGAACCTGGTATTCACCTCCGGGCAGATCGGGCTCGATCCCGCCACCCAGGTGCTGGTCCCGGGCGGGGTGGAGGCGGAGACGCGCCAGGCGCTCACCAACCTGGGACATGTGCTCGCCGGGGCAGGGATCAGCCTGAAGCATGTGATCAAGACCGTGGTGTATCTGAGGGATATGTCAGAATTCCCGATCATGAACACGGTCTATGCCGAGTTCTTCCCCGAAAATCCGCCTGCCCGCACCACCGTGGCGGCGGCGGGCTTGCCCAAGGGTGCAGTGGTGGAGATCGAACTGGTCGCAACCATCGAATGAACGAAAAACTTATCCTGCTGGTGGATGATGAACCGAGCATCCTCTCGCTGGCGCGCCTCTACCTGGAGCGCGAGAATTTCCGCGTGGAGACCGCCGCAGACGGCGAGCAGGCGCTTGCCGCGGTCGGGCGGCTCAAGCCGGCGCTGGTGGTGCTGGATGTCATGCTCCCGCGCCTGGATGGATTGGATGTCTGCCGGCGTTTGCGCGCCGGCGGCAATGAGGTCTCCATTATCATGCTCACGGCAAGGGATGAGGATATTGACAAGATCCTGGGCTTGGAACTGGGCGCGGATGATTACCTGACCAAACCCTTCAACCCGCGCGAACTGGTGGCACGTGTTAAAGCCATCCTGCGCCGGGCGGTGCCCGCCCCTGCCGCAGACGCGGCGGTCATCCACCTGGGGGACCTGACGATCGATCCGCCCCGGCGCCAGGTGAGCTGCAGCGGGCAGGTGTTGGACCTGCGCACGCAGGAATTCGACCTGCTGCTCGCGCTGGCGAGCCAGCCTGAACGCGTCTTTACCCGCGAACAGTTGCTGCAGCAAGCCTGGGGCTTCGATTTTTACGGGCAGACGCGCACCGTGGATGTCCATATCGCCCACCTGCGCAGGCGGCTGGCAGGCAGTGCCTGCCGCATTGAAACGGTCACTGGGGTTGGTTATAAACTGGTGCCCGGTGCTGCAGCGGGCGGCGGCTGAGTCCATGTTCGCCTCGCTGCGCTCGCGCCTGTGGTTGAGTTATGCCCTGGTCATCCTGGCGGCTCTGTTCCTGACCGCCATCATCCTGGCATTGTACCTGCTGCGCTCGCCGCTGGCGTACCGCCCTTCTTTCGCTGCCCTGGAAGCCGCCCGCGCCGGGCTCGTGCCCAGCCAGGAAGACCTGGCAACCCTGCCGGTGCCCGAACTGGAACGGGTGCTGGCAGACCAGGCGCGTGCCCTGCAGGTGCGCCTGGTGATGCTGGATAGCGGACGGCAGGTGCTGGCGGATTCGGGCGGCGGTACGCAGGCTGGGATCATCCCGCCGCGGCGGTTTCAACTGCTGACCGGGAGGATCGGCTTGCAGGACGAGAGCGGGCAACCCTGGTTGTACCTGGCACAACCCATGCCTGAGGGGCGCACCCTGCTGCTGATGATCCCGCGCCCGCGCCTGCCCCTGCTGGCACTCCTGCGAAACGAACTATTCCTGCCTTTCCTGTATGCCGGGGCGCTGGCGCTGCTGCTCTCCCTGTTCGTGGCTTTCGGGCTGGCACGCTGGATCAGCAGCCCCCTGCAGGGGATCATCGGCGCGGCGCGCAAGATGCCCGAGGCAGGCGTCATCCGCTTGAGCGGACCACGTGAGGTGCAGGAACTTGCCGGGGCGTTCAACGAAATGTCTGCGCGGGTGAGTGCCACCCAGAAGGCGCAGAGGGAATTCGTTGCCAATGTCTCGCATGAACTCAAGACACCCATCACCTCCATCCGTGGCTTTGCCCAGGCGCTGCAGGATGGCACCGCCACAAGCCCAGAAGAACGCCAGCAGGCGGCGGACATCATCCAGACGGAGGCGGAGCGCATGCACCGCCTGGTGCTCGATCTGCTCGACCTGACGCGCATCGATTCGGGCACCCTCGACCTGCAGTGTTCCCTGCTCTCCCTGCCGGCACTGCTGGAAAGCATCGCCGAGAAATTCGCCCCCCAGGCGCAGGCGGCGCAGGTGAGCATCCGGGTCGAATCGGAGGCGCTGCCGCCCCTGCATGCCGACGGCGACCGCCTGTCCCAGGTGCTCTCCAACCTGGTGGATAACGCCCTGAAATTCACACCGCCCGGCGGCAGCATCAGCCTGCGGGCAGGCATGCAGGCGGAATGGCTGCGGGTGGAGGTCGCCGATACGGGGGCAGGCATCCCTGCCGAAGCCCTGCCGCACATCTTCAAGCGTTTCTTCCAGGTGGATCCGAGCCGGGCGGGCGGCGTGAAGCACGGCGCCGGGCTGGGCCTGGCGATCGTGCGGGAGATCGTCAGCGCGCACGGTGGTACAATAAGCGTCCAGAGCCAACCGGGGGAGGGGAGCACGTTCACGATCCTGCTGCCGCCGGTCCCGCCGGATGCCCGCACGATCACAGCCAGAAGAAAAAAGCAACCGTAACCTGCTCATGCCTGCGACCGTTTCCATTATCATCCCCTGTTATAACGAAGAAAGCACCATCCACGACCTGCTGGCGGCGATCCATGCCCAGACCTATGACCGCGCCAGCCTGGAAGTGGTGATCGCCGATGGTCTTTCGGAGGACCGCACGCGGCAGGAGATCCTGCGCTTTTCTGCAGCGCACCCCGACCTGGCGATCCGCGTGCTGGATAACCCCCGGCGCATCATCCCGGCGGGGCTGAACCTTGCCCTGCGGGAGGCGAGCGGCGGGATCATCATCCGGTTGGATGCGCATAGCCTTCCATACCCAGACTATGTCCAGCGCTGCGTGG
>JBFYSG010000187.1:0-2580 GCA_041301835.1 Chloroflexota bacterium
GTCATGGCTCTGCCGCCCCTGCGGCTGGTGATCGGGGATGTCCCCTCCCCCGACCCGGAACAGCGGCGCAAGTCGCATACCCAGAAGCCTGATCCGCTGCTTGAGAACAATGTCAAGAAGTTGATCGTCCACCTGACCACCGGCAAGTGATCGGGAGAGAGACCAGGAACCCAATCATCATGGAACCCGCCAGCCTGTCTGCCCTGCGCACCGCCTTCGGCACACGTATCCAGGAGAACATCGCCCTCTCCGGGTACACCTCGGCGCGCATCGGCGGTCCGGCGGATGTCTTCCTGGTCGTGCGCTCGCTCGGGGAACTGGCGGAAGCCGTCCAGACCCTGTGGGAGATGGAGATCCCGTTCCTGCTGCTCGGCGGCGGCTCCAACGTGCTGGTAAGCGACCGGGGCGTGCGCGGCGTGACCGTGATCAACCGGGCACGCCTGGTGCGGTTCGACGACCAGGCGCAAGAGCCGAGTGTGTATGCCGAATCGGGCGCCACCCTGAACGATATCGCCCAGCGCGCCGCCCACCTGGGCTTGAGCGGGTTGGAATGGGCGGCTTCGATCCCGGGGACGCTGGGCGGGGCGGTGTACGGCAACGCCGGCGCCTTCGGCGGTGAAATGGCTGACAACCTGCTCTCGGTGGAGATCCAGGACCGCCTGGACGGGCGCAAGGAGTGGAGCGTGGCGCAAATGGGCTACGGCTACCGCACCAGCGTCCTGAAAGGCGCTGAAAAGCGCAGCGTCATCCTGGCGGCAACCCTGAAGGTGAGTCACGGCGACCCTAAAACCATCCGCGAGAAGATGACCCGCAACAGCGAGCGCCGCCATGCCACCCAGCCTCCGGGCGCCAGCATGGGCTCCATGTTCAAGAACCCACCCGGAGACAAAGCCGGACGACTGCTCGAAGCCTGCGGCTTGAAGGGTACCCGCATCGGTGGTGCCGAGGTCAGCCCGGCGCACGCAAACTTCTTCATTAACACAGATTCCACCCGTGCCAGCGACATGAAAGCCCTGCTGGACCTGGCGCAGGAGAAGGTTTTCGAGAAATTCGGTGTGAAATTGGAACCCGAGATCGAGATCGTCGGCGATTGGCCCAAGCGCACCGCCCGCAGGAAGGCAGGGGCAGCAAAATGAAACTGCGCCTGGCAATCCTGTTCGGCGGCAGATCGGGTGAACACGAGGTTTCACTCGATTCGGCGCGCTCGCTGCTGGAAGTGCTCGATCCGCACAAGTACGAAGTCTTCCAGGTCGGCATCACACCCGAAGGCGCCTGGTTGACCGGTGAGCATGCCCACCTGGCTTTCAGCCGCGGCGAGACCGGCGCGCTCCTGCCGGCGGTGATCTTCCCGGACCCCTCCCGGTCGGGTCTCTACATCCTGCAGGACGGCAAGCCGGTGAAACTGAGCGACATCGATGTGGTCTTCCCCGTCCTGCACGGCACCTTTGGCGAAGACGGCACGCTCCAGGGGCTGTTGGAACTGGCAGACCTGGCATATGTCGGCGGCGGCGTGACCGGCTCGGCGGTCGGCATGGACAAAGGCGTTTTCAAGGATGTGATGCGCGCCTGCGGTATTCCCGTGGTCGAATCCATCCTGGTCTTGCGCAGCGAGATCGAGGCGGGCATGGATGCGGTCATCCAGCGGGCTGAATCGCTGGCAGGCTATCCCCTGTTCGTCAAGCCCGCCAACCTGGGCTCCTCGGTCGGCATCAGCAAGTGCAACAACCGTTCCGACCTGGCAGAGGGCTTGCTCTGCGCCGCGGCGTACGACCGGCGGGTGCTGGTCGAGCGCGGCGTGGAGGCACGCGAGATCGAGGTGGCGGTGCTGGGCAACGATGATCCCCAGGCGTCCATCCCGGGCGAGATCCTGCCGAGCCGTGAATTCTATTCGTATGAATCCAAGTATGTCGATGGCACCTCCGGGCTGCTCATTCCGGCGCCCATCCCTGAAGCGATCAGCGCACAGGTCCGGCAGTTGGCGGTCAGCGCCTTCAAAGCCATCGACTGCGCCGGCATGGCACGCGTCGATTTCTTCCTTGACCGCCAGGACGGCAGTTTGAGGCTGAACGAATTGAACAGCATCCCGGGCTTCACCAGCATCAGCATGTACCCCAAGTTGTGGGAAGCCAGCGGCTTGCCCTACGCCGCCCTGGTGGACCGCCTGATCGAACTGGCTCTGGAACGGAAATCCGCACGCGACCGCACCGAACGCCATTATCGGAGAACAGCATGACCACCAAACCATCCTTCACCCGGTCGGATTTCGTCCGCCAGCGGCGTCCAGGTTCCGGCAAGGCAGGCTCGCAGCCTGTCAAACGACCAGCCCGCAGCCCGCGCGCCTACCAGTCCAGGAGCGTGCTCCTGCCCGGGGAGCCGCGCCGGCGCACCGAGACGCGCCAGGAGACCCGCAGGCGCACGACGGGCACCTCCCGCCAGCAGCCTTACGAATACTCCTTCAACGTGGGGCGCACCAGTGTGCGTGCCCCTGCCCTGCGCCTGCCGCTGATCAACTTTGGCAGCCCGCGCATGATCTCCGGCATCAGCAGCGTGGTCCTGACAGCCATCCTGCTCCTGATGTGG
>JBFYSG010000189.1:0-14771 GCA_041301835.1 Chloroflexota bacterium
CCACAACCTGGCGGCGGTCAAGGGTCTGTGCCAGTCTGCCATCTACCTGGAACACGGGGAATTGAAATTCCAGGGCGGGGTGGACGAAACGATCGAAGCCTACCTGGGCGCCGGCGAACTGCAGAACGTGCAAACCTTTGAGCGCAAGATCAATGAAAAACTGCCCATGCAGACGCTCTCTGTGGCGGTGCTGAATCGGGCAGGCGAGCCAGCCACGCGCCTGCCGCACGACCAGCCCTTCCAGGTGAGGATCCATGTCGTGGTGCGCGATACGACCCACATGATCTACCCGGCGCTGGAGATCCTGGATGCCGACCTGGATCCAGTGATCCACTCGGACCATTTCAGCCCCAGCGAGGAGGAGGGCATGCGCTCCTACAAGCCGGGGAATTATTCCTTCCACGTCCAGGTGCCCGCGCCCCTGTTGGTCCCCGGTAATTACCGCCTCAGCGTCCATCTTGTGCGCAAGAAACGCCGCAATGACCGCATCATCGACCAGGTGGAACATGTCTGCCCCTTCGAGATCTACGACAACGGCAGCACCCTGGCACGCTACGGCATCCGATGGGCGGGCAAACTCGCCCTGCCGCTGGATTGGGATTGCAGGCAGGATTGAAACCCATGCAGGCAAGTCGCGCCCTGCCCAACCACCTTGTCATCGGCGCCGCCAAGTCGGGGACGACCAGCCTGTATGAACTGCTTAGGCAGCACCCGCAGGTCTACCTGCCGTATGCCAAGGAACCCAGGTACTTCAACAACGATGCGAATTACGCCCGCGGCAGCCGCTGGTACCAGCAGACCTACTTCCGCAAGGCGGCGGGTTTCCCGGTGCGCGCCGAAGCCAGTCCGCATTACCTGTACTGGGGTGAAAAGGTCGCCGCGCGCATCCAGGCGACCTGCACAGACGGCGAGGTCAGGTTCATAACCATCTTGCGCGACCCGGTCAAACGCGCCTACTCGCAGTATTGGATGGACTTCCAGCGCGGGGTGGAGGACCTGTCGTTCCCCGAGGCGCTGGATGCCGAAGCGGAACGCCTGGAAACCCTGCGCCCGCAATTGGAACCGGCAGGGTTGTTAAAATTCGGCTACTTCCGCGGCGGCTGTTACGCCAGCCTGCTGGAACCCTTCCTGCAGCGCTTCCCGCGCCAGTACTTCCATTTCCTGCTTTTGGAAGACCTGCAGGCAGACCTGGACCACACGATGGATGCCCTGTGCGCTTTCCTCGGCATCCAGCCCGGGTTTGAATTCCAGCCGGTGGTTAGCAACACATCTTATAATCCACGCAGTCGCAGCCTGCAGCACTGGTTGCACCAGCGCCCGGAAGGCTTCTACCGCCTCATGCGCGCGCTGGTGCGGGTGATCCCCGAAACCCGGCGCTACCAGCTGCGCAAGCGCGTGCTGGAATCCAACCGCCAGCCGCAGTCCAACCCGGTGATGGACCCGGCGGTGGAATCCCGCCTGCGGGCTGCCTACCAACCGGAGATCACCCGGCTGGAGGCGATCCTCGGTCGGGACTTGAGTCAATGGAAAGAACAAGCAGCATGAGCGCAGCCAACCCCACGCAGGGCGTTCTCTACGTCGCGACCGGCAAGCGGTATATCCACTCCGCCATCCGCTCTGCCCGCTCGGTGCGCAAGCATAATCCCGGGCTGGCAGTGCACCTGTTCGCCGATTGGCAGGCGCAGGGCTTTGACCTGGCGGCAGACCCCGCGCCCTTCACCTCGGTCGGGGATATCGTCTCCGGGCACTACCGCTCCAAGGTGGATTATTCGGTCGAGACGCCTTTCGAGCGCACCCTGTACCTGGACACCGATACGCGCGTGCTGGGTGATATCACCCCGCTGTTCGACCTGCTGGAGCGCTTTGACCTTGCCCTGGCGCACGCGCCCAACCGCCTGACGCGCCTGATGAACTGGCGCGTGCCGGTTCCGGTCAGTTTCCCCCAGTACAACTGCGGCGTCATGCTGTACCGGCGCTCCGAAAAGGTGCTGGCGTTCCTGCGCACCTGGATCGAGGCTTTCCACCAGGCGGGTTTCAAATCGGACCAGATCACCTTCCGCGAACTGATCTGGTTGAGCGACCTGCGCGTGGCGACCCTGGCGCCGGAATACAATTTACGCCAGTTGAAATACTTCCTGGTGTGGGGCGGGCGCGAGGCGCGCCCGAAGATCCTGCATCTTGCCCTGTTCCACCAGAACCCCGCCTGGGTGCTGCGCCGGATGCTGAAAGCGCTGGTGCGGCGCTGAGCGTGCCCCCCAGCCCGGCGATCACAAAGCAACCATGACCCAAACGCCTGAGATCGATTTCACCCGCATGCCCAACCTGTTCATCATCGGGGCGGCAAAAGCAGGCACCACCAGCCTGCACGAAGTGCTGCGCCAGCACCCGGATATCTTCATGTCTGAGATCAAGGAGCCGGGTTTCTTCAGCACAGAGAAGAATTACCAGCGCGGTGTGCAATGGTATCAGGATACCCACTTCAGCCAGGCGCGGGGCTATAAACGGCGGGGCGAATCGAGCGTCAACTCGCTCTACTGGAGCGAGATCGCCGCAGGGCGCATCCGTGCCACGTACGGCGAGCGGGAGGTGAAGTTCATCGCCATCTTCCGCGACCCGGTCCAGCGGGCGTATTCCTACTACTGGATGCATGTGCACACCGGGCTGGAGACTTTGTCCTTCGAGGATGCCCTGGCGCGCGAGCCGGAACGCTTGCGCGCCAACCGGGAATCCCTGCAGTCTGCCGGGCGCGGTCATTTCGGCTACTTCCGGGGGGGCTGTTATGCCTCCCTGCTGCAACCCTTCCTGGACATCTTCCCGCGTGCCTGTTTTTCCTTCCTGCTGCTCGAAGACCTGCACAAGGATTTCCACGGCTCGCTGGCAGGGCTGGCAGATTTCCTGGAGGTCCAGCCCGGTTTTGCCTTCCAACCCGTCCGCAGCAACCCTGCCGCCGCGCCCATGAACCAGGAATTGAGCCGCTTCCTGCACCACCCCTCCGGCGCGCTGCACCGGCTGGTGAAGGTCTTTTCCAGCCGCCTGCCGTATCCCCTGCGCAACAGGATCAGGAAGGGGATCAACCAAGCCAACCGCCGCAGGCAGACCAACCCGCCGATAGCGGCGGAGACGGAACGTCAACTGCGCGCCCGCTACCAGGAGGAGATCGAAGGATTGGAGGCTATCCTGGGACGCGACCTCTCTGCCTGGAAGATGACGCCCGGCGCCGGAGAGGAACCGGGGAAATGATCACCATGGACCCATTCCAATCCCTGCCCAATTTCATGATCCTCGGTGCCGCCAAGGCGGGCACGACCACGCTGTTCAACCTGATGAAACAGCACCCACAGGTCCATATGCCCTTCACCAAGGAACCCATGTTCTTCAGCCACGACGATAATTACCGCCGCGGGCTGGATTGGTACCGGCGGACCTACTTCCGCAAAGCGGGCACCTGCCCGGTGAGGGGCGAAGCCACACCGCATTATCTGTACTGGAGCGAAAAGGTGGCGGAGCGCATCCGGCAGGCATACCAGGGCAGGACGATCCGCTTCGTGGTCATTTTCCGCGACCCGGTGGACAGGGCGTATTCCTGGTACTGGAACATGGTGCGCGAAGGCAGGGAGGACCTGCCCTTCGAAGCCGCACTGGAAGCGGAACCCCGGCGCCTGCAGGAAAATGCCAGCCGTCTGCGGCGCACGGGCAGCATGACCTACGGCTATGCGCGCGGCAGTTGTTATGCCTCGGCTCTAAAGCCTTTCCTCGATCTCTTTCCGCGGCAGGATTTCCATTTCCTCATCCAGGAAGACCTGAACCGCGATTTTTCACACGCCCTGCCGAGGCTGATGAAATTCCTGGACCTGGATGCGGGCATCACCCTGCGCCAGATGACCAGCAATCCCGCCACAATGCCGCGCAACCCGCGCCTGCAGAGCCTGCTGCAAAGGCAGTCCGATATCCGTGAGATCCTGAAAGCGCTCATACCGCTGCGCTTGCGCTATGCCATCAAGACCCGGTTGTTATCTGCCAATGCACGCCCCATGCCCTACCACGAGCTGGATGCCGGGCTGGAAGCCAGTCTGCGGAGCCAACTGGCTCCGGAGATCCGCCGCCTGGAAGCAATGATCGGGCGTGACCTTTCCGCCTGGCTTCCGCAGCCATGAGGACGACACACCGCCCTTCCCCCGCAAGCGCGGAAGGTTCGCCGCCGAAGGTCCTGCACCTGATCACCAGCCTGGGGGTTGGGGGCGCTGAAATGATGCTCCTCAATATTTTGCAACAGCCTGCCATGGCACGGACAAGCCCGCGGGTGATCTCGCTGACCGGGGTCGGTGAAATCGGCGCGCGCATCAGCCAGCTGGGTGTGCCGGTGCAAGCCCTGGGGATGAAGCCGGGCAGTGCCGACCCGCGCGCCCTGCTGCGCCTGGTGGCGATCCTGCGGCGCGACCCGCCGGATATGCTGCAGACCTGGATGTACCACGCCGACCTGCTCGGAGGCGTGGCGGCAAAACTTGCGCGTGATATCCCAGTCGTCTGGGGCATTCACCACACGCTGGGCGCGAGCCAGGCGGTGAAGAACAGCACCCTGGCGGTTGTGCGGCTCAATGCCAGGCTCTCCGGCTGGGTGCCGCGCCGGGTGGTCTGCTGTGCCGAATCTGCCCGCCAGGCGCACCTGCTGGCAGGTTATGCCGCCGGGAAGATGGTCGTCATACCCAACGGCATCGATCCGCAGCGTTTCCAACCCGATGGGGAGGCGCGCGGCTGGTTGCGCCAGCAATTGGGCTTGCCGGCGGATGCCCTGTTGGTCGGAATGTTCGCCCGCTTCCACCCGCAGAAGGATCACCGCACCTTTGCGCAGGCTGCGGGGAAGCTGCATGCCCGCCTGCCGCAGGTCCATTTCCTGCTGGCGGGTGAAGGGATGACAGAGGATAATACCGCCCTGCGGGCGTGGTTCGATGACGCCGGCGTATCTGCCCGGGTCCACCTGCTGGGCATGCGCCAGGATGTGCCGCGCCTGATGGCGGGTTTGGATGTGGGTACGCTCTCCTCGGCGTATGGCGAGGCGCTGCCGCTTGCCCTGGTGGAAATGATGGCATGCGGCGTTCCGTGCGCTGCCACTGCGGTGGGCGATGCCGCCGCCGTGGTCGGCACAAGCGGCAGGATCGTTCCACCGGGGAATGCCCGTGCCCTGGCTGAAGCCTGGGAAGCCTTGCTCGCGCTCGCAGGGGAAGAACGCCAGGCGCTGGGGAGGCAAGGGCGCCATATTGTTGAGGTCGGTTATAATATCCAGACCACGGCTGAACGATACTTAACATTATATCGATCCCTGTTTTCCAAGTCCTAGCGCATGCCTACCCGTAAAACCCATCGCATTCCTCCCATCGCCAGTTGGCCCGACTGGGTCTTCTTCCTGTCCTTCTTCCTGTACACCTTGATCGCAGGTTTGCTGGTCCAGTTAGTGCTCCTGCCGTACGTCTTCCCATCCTTTCATGCCGGCGATGGCTTGATGTCCGGTGTGGATTCGCGCACCTTCCACTGGCTGGCGGTGCACCTCGCCCATGACATTGACACCCACGGCTGGCAGGTCTGGACCTTACTGCCGAGCGGGCAAGCCGTATCGGGCATCGCGGCGATCTTTTACGTCTTGCTCAAGCCGCATCCGTGGGCGCTCCTGCCATGGAATTCCTTCCTGCACGCGCTGGCAGCCTGGACGCTCTACAAAACCCTGCGCTTCTTTGTGAAGGAGCGCATGCACGCTCTGCTGGGTGCCCTGCCCTTGCTGCTCTTCCCCTCCGCCCTCACCTGGGCAGCCCAGATCCACAATGATAATTATGCCGTTGCCGGGGGTGTGCTGGTCCTGTATGCCTGGGTCTGCCTTGCCAGGCAGGAATCCTGGCAGCGCGCCCGGGTGATCGTGGGCGGCGTCCTGGCGCTTTTGATCGGCGCAGGCATGACCTGGCTGGTGCGCGATTACCTGTTGGGTGTGTTCACGGGTATTGGCGCGCTGCTGACGGCAGGCATCCTTGTCATCCACCTCATCCGGTGGATACGATCCCAATGGACCTGGAAGCAGACTTTGCTTGCCAGCCTGGTGGTGTGTCTGGCATTTGCCTCGCTTGCCATGTGGCAAACCATAAAATTGGGGAGCAAGGGCGTGAAGCCGACAACCGTCGACCTGGCAGAGTCGTATTCCCCCACGGAAACACCGCCGACCGAAGCCCTGCCTGCCGCTGCGGAGACGGAACCCGCACCCGCCGGGGAGGATGGTGAGGTAACCCCTGAGGCGGAGGAGGTGGTCACGGTCAAACCGGAAAAACCCAGTACCCTGAACTGGGAAAAGACTGCCTGGCTGCCCGACTGGGTCGACTACCAGATGAAGCAGTTGAGCATCACGCGCGCCAAGGCGATCCGGGAGTGGACTGATCCCAAGGGCAGGGTAAAAGGCAGCAACATCGACACGGATGTCATTTTCCACAGCGCGCAGGAGATCGTGGGCTACCTGCCGCGCGCCCTGCAGATCGGTCTCCTGTCACCGTTCCCGGCAGAATGGTTCGGCAGCGGCAGCAAAGCACCCAACACGATGATGCGGCGCGCCTCCGCGGTTGAAATGTCCTTCGTCTACCTGTGCTGGATCGGACTGCTGTATGCCCTGTGGATCTGGCGGAAACGCCCGGAACTGTGGGTCGGGCTGGCATTCTGCCTCGGCATGCTCTTCATATATGTACTCGGTACGCCAAATGTTGGCACGCTGTACCGCCTGCGTTATGCTTACATCATGCCGCTGGTTGGGATCGGCGTGGCAGGCTGGATCAACCTTATCCAGCACCTTGCTGCCCGCCTCAAACAACGCCGGGAGCGTCCCGCATCAGGCGGGTGAACACCTCAATCCTTATACTGGTAGACAAACTTTGAAGATCCTTCTTTTCGCAAACACCTCCTGGTACCTGTTCAATTACTGTTTTCCCCTGGCTGATGCCATCCGTCAGACCGGCTGCGAGATCATCCTGGTCTCACCGGAAGGTGAGTACGCCACCCGCCTGAAGGCAGCCGGTTTCCGCCATGTACCCTTCCCGATCCACCGGCGGGGGTTGAATCCGCTGACCGAATGGCTGACCCTGAGGCGGCTGGTCCGTCTGTACCGGGCGGAGAAACCGGATATCGTCCACCACTTCACCACCAAGTGTCTCATCTACGGGTCACTGGCGGCGAAGCGCGCCGGGGTGCCGCAGGTGGTCAATTCGGTCACGGGCATGGGTTACGCCTTTTCCGGGAACCAGCCCTGGCGGCGGATCCTGCGGTTGATCATCAAGGCGCTCTACCGCCGGACGCTCTCGGGGACGCGCGTGCTTTTCCAGAATCCGCACGACCGCCAGGACTTTATTGCTGAAGGGCTGGTGACATCCGAACAGACCGTGCTGGTGCGCAGTTCGGGCGTGAACCTGGAGAAGTTCATCCTCGCTCCCGAACCCGAGGGGACGCCCCTGGTGGTGCTGGCGGGGCGCATGCTGTATGACAAGGGCGTGGAGGAGTTCGTGGAAGCCGCCCGTCTGCTGAAGGAAAGACAGGTCGCTGCCCGGTTCATCCTTGTGGGCGATCCCGACGACCAAAACCCGGCCTCCATCCCTGCCCAAAAGTTGAAATCGTGGGATAATGCGGGGATGATCGAATGGTGGGGCTGGCGTGAGGATATGGCGCAGGTGTACCAGCAGGCACATGTCGTCTGCCTCCCCTCCGCCTACCGGGAAGGCGTGCCGAAGACGCTGATCGAAGCCGCGGCGACGGGTCGGGCGATCGTAACGACCGATACACCCGGCTGCCACGAGGTCGTGGAGCACGGCAGGAACGGTCTGCTGGTGCCTGTCCACTCGGTGACGGCGCTGGCAGATGCGATCCAGACGCTGGTCGAGAACAAGGAATTACGCCAGAAGATGGGGCGCGCGGGACGCCTGGTCGCTGAAGGCGACTTTAAACTGCAGAACGTGCTTGCCGCCATCCTGAACCTGTACGGGATCCAATCGACTCCATGCTGAACCATCTGACCACATTCCTGACAGCCATCCTGGTCGGCATCGTTGCGACCCTTGTGTCCATCTGGTTGGCGCGCAAGTGGAACCTGATCGACCTGCCGCGCGTGGACCTGCACAAGCAGCACGCGCAACCGACTCCGCTGGCAGGCGGCATGGCGATCATGCTGGCGCTGGCGGTCTCCCTGCTGATCCGGCATGACTGGTTGAACAGCCAGTTCACCGGACTGTTCGCCTCGGCGTTGATCGTCTTCCTGTTCGGTCTGTGGGATGATGCCCGGCGCCTGCCCTTCTGGGTCAAATTGATCGGGCAGATCCTGGCAGCCGTTGTGCTGATCGCCTCCGGCACGTCCATCCACATTATCAAGCCCCCCGAACTGGCATGGTTGAACTACGCCATCACCCTCTTCTGGGTCATCGGAATCATCAACGGCTGTAATTTCGTCGACAGTTATGACCACCTGTCCATCGGCATTGCCATGACCATGCTTGCCAGCCTGCTGGTCGGCTCCTATGCCGCCGGTCAGTCCGACCTGGTGCCGTTGATCATGACCCTGCTCGGGATCGTGCTGGTGCTCTATTTCTTCAACACCTCGCCAGCCATGACCTTCCTGGGGGATTCAGGTGCGCAGTTGCTGGGGTTGTTCACCGCAGGGCTTGCCATCCTGTTCACCCCCAGCGATGCCTCGCAGACCGTCTCCTGGATCGCGCCCATCCTGATCGCCGGGATACCGATCTTCGATACCACCCTGGTGGTCTTCTCGCGCCTGCGGCGCCGGAAGCATGTGTACAAGGCAGGGCTGGACCACACCTGGCACCGCCTGGTCGCCTTGGGGCTGGCAGGGAACCAGGCTGTCCAATTGATCCACCTGGCATCGCTCATCCTGGGCTGCCTGGCGCTGCTCACGCTGGAACTCCCGCTGAAATACGGGCTGGCGGTTTTCGCCGGCTCGCTGGCGGCAGGCTTCGCCCTGATCCTGTTCCTGGATGCCCGAAAGCGCTGGCAATGAACGCCTCGCCCCCCCTCGAAAGCCTGGAAAAGGTCCTGGCGCGCTGGTGGTTGTTGGCGGCGTTTTTTATCGCCGGCGGGCTGGCAGGCTGGCTGGTCAGCCTGGTCAAGCCGCCTGTTTATGAAGCCAGGGCGAACCTGGTCATCCTGCTCGGTCAGGTCGAACGCGAGGGGTACGGAGACAACCAGTCGAGCATGGAATTGAGCAATCTCAACACCCTGATCTCGCAACGGGCACTGGGACCTGCGCTGATCGAGGCATACGCCGGCTCCTGCCCGGGGATCACCACCGCCGACCTGCAGATCGAGCGCCGCGAGACCCAATGGGACCTGGTGGTGCGCTGTTACACGGCACAGGGCGCCGCGGACTTGGCGAATGCCTGGATCGATGAGGCTTACGCCATCCTGGCAGATGCCTATGCGCATGGCGTGGAAGTCCAACGGCTGGACTCTCAACTTTCGGTGCTGAAAGCCTGCAAGGAGGACCTCTCCCTGCCGCTGTGCGCCAGCATCCCGGACTATCCAAACCTGAAAGAGCAGATCGATGCGCTTTGGGAGGACATCAGCGCGGAAAAACAACTCAGCGGCGGCGTCACCACCGATCTGACCTACCGCATCGAAGCCTATGCCGCCACCCCGGATGGACCGGCAGCCAATGCCCCGGGCGCTCTGATCCTGGCGGGGGCGTTCATCGGCTTTTTAACCGCCCTGCTCTTAACCCTGGCACTCCCGGGGATGCACCCCGCCAAACGTACATGAAGCCCTGGCTCAAGCGCATGCTTCCGCGCAGTTGGCAGATCGCCTGGAGCCTGACCCTCATCACCCTGCCGGTCACCAGCTTTCCGCTGCTCTCCCGGGCGGCAGGCGGAACGCGCGTGGCGCCGCTTGCCCTGATCCCGCTCGCCTGGTTGTTCCTGACCTTCCTGCCGGTCCATTTCTTTACCCGCAGATCCGTCCCGGCGGTCAGCAAGCCGGTGGGAATTTTCCTCATCGCCGCGCTGATCTCCTGCGCAGGTGCCTATTTTCTGGAGGTGCCTTCGTTCAAGGGTTACAGCCTGTTCGGGAACAGCCTGGAAGCCCTGGTCACCCTCGGGATCGGGCTGGCTTTCTTCACGGTCACCATGCTGATCCTGCGTACCCCGGAGGATATGAACGCCGCCCTCAGGCTCATCAGCTTGGGCGGCGTGGTGCTGCTGGTCTGGTCGCTGCTGCAGATCCTGGTGAAATGGCTCGTGCCGGGCCCAGTCCCGGCGTGGATGGATGCGATCCAATCCCTCATTTCCCTCACCGAGGTGGAAAGCAGCGCCACACGCTTCCGCGTGAGCGGAACGACCCTGGAGCCCTCCTGGCTGGCGCACTGCCTGAACATGCTCTACCTGCCGCTGTGGCTGGCTGCCACCGCCCGGCGCGGCAGTGCGTTCCGCCTGCGGGTGCTGGGGTTAACCCTGGAAAATATCCTGCTGGCATGCGGGATCGCGGTGCTGGTCTTCACCTACTCGCGCATCGGCCTGCTGGCATTCGGTCTGGTGCTCATCTGGTTCCTGCTGCTGGGCAGCCGCTCCGTTTCGGGCTGGCTCTTTGCCCGCTTCTTCCCCACCCGCCCGGGCATGCGCAAGGGGCTGCATCTCGCCATTGCCTCCCTGCTGGTGCTGGGCGCCCTCGGCGCCCTCGGCGGGGTTGCCTACAGTCTCTCCCGCCTGGATGACCGCTTCGCCTCTCTCTTTGAACTCGAAGGCACAGACCTTACGACGACAGGGAATTTCATGGTGCTTGCCAACCGCCTGGATATCGCCGAACGGGTGGTGTACTGGGACCTGGGTTGGAAAGTGTTCGAAGACCACCCCGTGCTGGGTGTCGGATTGGGCAATACCGGCATGTTCGCGCTCGAGGAAACATCCTTCTATGCCTGGAAACTGGCGGAACTGCGCCGGGTGCTGTTCTATGAATCCAGCCTGCCGAACGCCAAGAACCTGTGGATCCGCATCCTGGCGGAGACCGGGCTGGTCGGGTTCGCCCTGTTCGCCACCTGGCTGGTGATCCTGTGGCTGGCAGCCAGGCGCCTGGCCAAGGCACCCGGGAAGCACGCCTCCGTGCCGGGTCTTGCCGGGCAGTTCACCCTGCTTGCCCTGCTGCTGGAAGGCTTCAGCGTGGATACCTTTGCCCTGCCCTACCTGTGGGTGGCGCTCGGCTTGCTGGCGGCGGCTACCTGCATGGAAGCAGGACCGGCTGAGCACGCGTCGCCCGGCACGCCGGGTGCCTGAACGCCGGATGCCTGAACGCAGGTCCGGATGGATAAAAACAGATCACCTTTCCGCGTGGAAAGGTGATCTCTTATCTGACAGCTTGCCGCCTCAGACCTGGCAGCGCGGGCAGAAATAACACGACCCGCCCAGGTACTGCATCTTCTCCACCGTGCGACCGCATGCCGGGCAGGGTTTGCCCGCCGCGCGGCTGTCCATGATGCGCTGGTAGCCGCCCGGTCTGCCGAACAGGTCAGACTCGTCGCAGCGCCCGCCCTGGGCGGTGACTTGATGGAGCGTATCCACGATGGCGGAATACAGTTCGCGGCGCTGTCCGGCGCTCAGGTCGGCGAGGGCGCGCCGGGGATGGAGGCGCGCCTGGAAGAGGATGTCCTGTGCGATGGCGTTCCCCAACCCCGGGATGAGTTGATCCTGGGTCAGCAGGCTCTTGACACTGCGTTTTTCGCCGCTCAGCAGTTCATCGATCAGGTGGTCGAAGTAGGCGAAGGTGAATTCCGGGTCGGCAGGGGTTGTGCGCATATCCTGGATATACTGGCGCTTCTGCTCCTGTCCGGCTTCATATAGTTCCATCGCGCCCCACATCACGGTCATGGCGGTCAGGGAGGCATCATCCGTGAAGCGCAGCCAGAGGTGATATTTGGGCGGCAGGGGCTCACCCGCAGGGTGATGGCGCACTTTTCCACCGCACTCACCCAGCAGCAGGCGCCAGCCTGGTTCGAGGTCGAGAGTCAGCCAGCGTCCGCGCACGGCTGCCTTGCCCACGCGCTTGCCGCGCGTCAGGCTCTCAAATTCCCCCGGCTCCCGGTTGTACCAGACAAACTTGTGCGGGCTGTTCCCAAGCACCCCCCGCTGGATAACCTTGCCGGTCAGGACAGTGTTCATCTGCCGGGCAAGGTTGGCATATTCCGGTAACTCGAACATGTCTCACCTCCTCAATGAACGGAGGTAATAATAGAACATTTATTCTGATTTGTCAAGGCGCGGCGAACCGTTCGACTGGCGGTGCAGCAGGCGGAAGGAGACCGCCCCCACCAGCAGCGGGAACCAGAAGGTGATGGCGCGGAAGACCAGGGTGATGAGCACCGCCGCCGCCCAGCGCACCCGCAAGCCGGTCAGCACCACCGGCAGGATGCCTTCCACCATGCCCACACCGGAAGGGGTTGGGCTGACGATCATGAACAGGTAGGCAATGCTGACCCCCCCCACCAGGGTGCCCACCGTGAACGGGGTGCCCAGCGCCAGGAAAGTGAAGGCAAGGATGCAGAGCAGCAGCGCCTTTCCGTTCAGGGCGAACAGGAAGGGCCAGACCAGGTCCTTGCGTTTCCCGCGCAGGATGGCAATGCCCTCGGCGACATCGCTGGCGAAGGCATACGCGCTTGCCTCCTGCAGATAATCCCGATGGATGAACAGCCGCGCCAGGCGGTTCACCAGGCGCACCGCGCCTGCCAGCAGCCTGCCCAGGCGCTCGGACGAGCGGTAACCCAGGATGAGCAATGATGCCATCGCTAAGGCGATGACCAGCAGGATGGCTGTCGCCGTCAGTTCCCCGGCGGTCAGGTTGTTGCGGCGGAAGAGCACCACCAGACCAAGCGCCAGCACGCACAGGAAGGCGGCATAATCGTACAGGGCGAAGAGCACGCCCACCACCGTGACCCGTCCGGTGGGCTGACCGCGCCGGCGGGCAGAATCCAGGAAGACCGCCATGCCGCCAATGCCTGCGCTGGGCGCAATGACATTGACGAAGTTCATCGCCGTGGTCATCAGGAACAACTGCTTGCGGGTTTCGTCCAGGTCCACCAGGCGGTAAAGCGAACCGAAGGTCGTGGCGGTATTATAGAATAAGATACATTCGAACAGGAAGGCAAAGGACAGGAAGACCCAGTTGCTTTTTTCCAGCGTCTCAACGATGCTCTGCAGTTCCGAGAAACTGAGGAAAACAAAGACCACCGCCAGGAAGAGGATCAGCAGGAAGAGGAATTTCCTCATCGGCGCCGTCTCCCGCAGGCATGGAAAACTTCCACAGGGAAGCCCTGTGGAAGTTTGGAGCGTTGTGGTGAAAGGTGCTTCATCTTCAATCGATCGAACACGCGCGGCAGGGTTCAGCGACGGCGACCCATTCCCCCAACCAGGCTGATGTAATACAGCAGCTGCATGACGGCAGTCACCAGCGCGGCGATATAGGTAAGCGCAGCGGCGTTGAGCACATTGCGCACACCCCGCTGTTCGTCCTCGCCCTGGATGATGCCGGTCTCTGCCAGCAGTTGGCGGGCGCGGCTGGAGGCGTTCAATTCGACCGGCAGGGTGGTCAGGGCAAAAAAGACACCGCCGGAAAAAGCCACCACCCCGAACCAGGCAACATCCACGCCGAAAGCCATGCCCATGGAATTGAGCAGCAGACCGCCGATGATGAGGATCCAGCCCAGGTTCGATCCGATGCTGACCAGGGGGACGATTGCGGAACGGATGCGCAGGGGCAGGTAGCCCTCCTTGTCCTGCATGGCGTGCCCCAGTTCGTGGGCGGCGATCGCCAGCGAAGCGACCGAAGCCCCCTCGGCAACGCCCTGTGAAAGGTTCAGCACCTTGCGGCGGGGATCGTAGTTATCCGTCAGGTTGCCGCGGATACCGGCGATCTGTACGCCCTGCAGCCCGCCGCGTTCGATGAGCATCTGCGCCGCCTGGTATCCGCTGATGCGGCTGCGCACCGGCACGCGCAACCAGCGGTTATAGGCTGCTTTCACATACCAGCTGGTCGCCAGCATGATGAGGAATGCCGGCACCATGCACAGAAGATAGTCAAGACTCAACATTTGAATGCCTCCGTTATCTCAATCGGATCATGGGTTCAACAACCATTGGACCGCCGCGTCCAGTTGGGGGTCCAATCCCGCCCTGTAATCCTCGGTGGTCAGTTCCACCGCCACGTCCGGGGTCAGACCGGTTTCGTGGATGGTGCGCTGGTCGGGGGTGAGCCACCTGGCAATGGTGACACGCACGGTCCCGCCGTTGGAGATGCCGATGAGGTTCTGAACAGTGCCCTTGCCATAGGTGACCGAACCCAGCAGCGTGCCGCGCCCGTAATCCTGGATCGCCCCGGAAACCAGTTCGGAGGCGGAGGCGGTCCACTCGTTGACCAGCACCACCAGGGGCAAGTCGCCGGTCGCAAGCCCGCCGGGCAGCGCGTCGATCTCAATCGTGGTTCCGTCGCCATAGACCTCATACCAGATGATGCCCTCCCCGATGAACTCCGACGCCACCTGGGTGGCGGAGGTGGTGTAGCCGCCGGTGTTGTTGCGCAGGTCGAGGATCAACCCGCTCGGGTTCTGCGCAAGCAGGTCCGCCAGGATGGTGTGGAACTCCGTGCCGGTCGTATCCCCGAAGACGGAGATGCTGATGTACGCGACGCCGTCCTCGCGCATCTCCCCTGCCACGCTGGGGATGACAATGTGGGCACGCGTCACAGAGACATCAAAAGGTTCTTCCACCCCC
>JBFYSG010000190.1:0-5263 GCA_041301835.1 Chloroflexota bacterium
GACCAGTTGCAGAAATCGACCCGCAACCGCGAGGTGCTGGAACTGCTGAAATACCAGAAGAGTTTGACCTATTTCGCCACCGCCCTGCGTTCCAACGAGGTGATGATGGAACGCCTGCAGAAGACGCGCATGTTCAACCAGTACGACGAGGACCAGGAACTGCTGGAGGATGTCATCACCGAGAACCAGCAGGCAATCCAGATGGTCAGCACCTCCACTGAGATCCTCTCCTCGATGATGGATGCCTTTGCCTCGATCATCTCCAACAACCTCAACGTGGTGCTGAAAGCCCTGGCGGCGCTGACCATCATCGTGAACATCCCCACCATCGTCTCATCGTTCTTCGGTATGAATGTCGCCATCCCCGGCAACGAAGCCCACCCGCTCGCCTTCCTGGTGGTGGTGGGCATTGCCCTGGGGATCTCGGTCGTGGCGGCGATCATTTTCCTCAAGCTCGACTGGTTCTAGACATGCCGGTGGAACTGCTCTACGACGCCCGCGCCGCATTGGGTGAAGGTCCTGCCTGGGATGCGGCGGCGGGCGTCCTGCATTGGGTGGATATCCACGCCGGGCGGCTGCACCGCTTCGATCCCGCCAGCGGCGAGGACGAGTACATCGAACTGGGCGAGTCCATCGGCTGCGCCGCGCCCGCCCGGGCTGGCGGGCTGGTGGCAGCCTTGCGCACAGGCTTCTACCACCTCCATCCGCCGGAGACCGGGCGGACCTTGCTTGCCAGCCCGCCCCACGTCCCGGGGACGCGCTTCAATGACGGGAAATGCGACCCTGCCGGGCGTTTCCTGGCGGGGACGATGGACGAAGCGGAACAGGCAGCCAATGGAAGTTTGTACGCCTGCGAACCGGGCGGGAGCCTGCGCCTGCTGCTTTCAGGACTGCGCATCTCCAACGGTCTCACTTGGAGCCCGGACTATAAGACCTTCTATTACATCGATACACCCACGCGGCTCGTCTGCGCCTATGATTACGACCTGTCGAGCGGGGCGATCGCCAACCCGCGCCCGGTGGTGCGCATCCCTGCCGGGATGGGCTATCCCGACGGCATGACCTCGGACATGCAGGGCGGTCTGTGGATCGCCCTGTGGGGCGGCGGCAGGGTGACGCGCTGGGATGCGCACACCGGTGAGCTGACCGCCGAATACGCCGTGCCCGCCTCGCAGGTCACCTCCTGCATCTTTGGCGGCGAGGACCTGTGCGACCTGTACATCACCTCCGCCCGGCGCGGGCTGGATGCGGCGGAACGGACGCGCCAGCCGCTTGCCGGTGGTTTGTTCCGCCTGCGCACCGGCGTTCGTGGCATGCCGACCTTTGAGTTTGCGGGCGGGATGGAGTAGAATCCACGCAAGGAGCCGCCATGCCGATCTACGAATACATCTGCCTGGATTGCCGGCACGAATTTGAAGCCCTGCGCCCAATGGCGCAGGCGGATGCGCCGCAGAAGTGCGCCAAATGCGGCGGCAAAAAGATCAAGCGCAAACTCTCGGTCTTCTTCGCCGAAAGCGGCGGGAAAGCCGTGGCGGGCATGGCTGAACCCTCCTGCGACTCGTGCGCCAGCGGTGACTGCTCGCACTGCGGGCATTGACCCGCCTGTGGCGCGGCTGGATGGGCTGGCTTGAAACCTTGAGGAGGCATGCATGGACTACACCCAACTGGGACGCAGTGGTTTAAAGGTCTCGCGCTTGTGCCTGGGGACGATGAACTTTGGTCCCCACACCAGCGAGGCGGATTCCTTCGCCATCATGGACCGGGCGCTCGAGGAAGGCATCAACTTCTTCGATACCGCCAATGTCTATGGCTGGAAGACCGGCATGGGCATCACCGAGAACATCCTCGGGCGCTGGTTCGCCCAGGGCGGCGGACGCCGCGAGAAGGTGGTGCTTGCCACCAAGGTGTATGGGCGCATGGGCGATTGGCCCAACATGGGGCGCCTTTCGGCGCTGCACATCCGCCAGGCGGCGGAGGAATCGCTCCGGCGCATGCAAACGGATCACATTGACCTGTACCAGATGCATCACATCGACCGCAACACGCCCTGGGATGAGGTCTGGCAGGCGATGGAGGTGCTCGTGGCGCAGGGCAAGGTGCTCTACGTGGGCTCGTCCAATTTTGCCGGCTGGCACATTGCCCGGGCGCAGGAAACAGCCGGGAAGCGCCATTTCCTGGGACTGGTCGCCGAACAAAGCCTCTACAACCTGGATGCGCGCAGCGTGGAACTGGAAGTGCTGCCCGCCTGCAAAGCCTACGGGCTGGGCGTCATCCCCTGGAGTCCGCTGGCAGGCGGTCTGCTGGGTGGGGCGCTGCAGAAGCAGGCGCAGGGACGGCGCGCCTGGAAGGACATCCAGAAGAAGATCGAGGCAAAACGCCCGACCCTGAAAGCCTGGGAGGCGCTCTGCAAGGAATTGGGGGAAAAACCCGCCGACGTGGCGCTTGCCTGGTTGCTGCGCAACCCGGTGGTGACCGCCCCGATCATCGGTCCGCGCACCGTGGACCAGTTGACCGGTTCCCTGCGCGCCCTGAAGATCAAATTCACCCAGGCAACGCTCAAGCGGCTGGATGAGATCTTCCCGGGTCCCGGCGGGGAAGCCCCCGAAGCGTATGCCTGGTAGCAGGCGGGGCGCGCAGTCCCTCCGGCTCGCCCTGAAACCCGCATGGGAAACCCGCGTTATTCGTATCCACCCGCGCTGATCGCAGGTGTCTGTGGCTCCATTTTATTCGGCGGGAAGCGTTCTTTTCGCGCCGATGCGCTCGCCTGTATCCGGCGCCTGCATCCGCCCCTGCGCGTGCAGGGCATTGGGAACATCCCCGCCGCGGGTCCGTGCGTGCTGACGGTCAACCACTACCACCGCCCCGGTTTCGGCGCCTGGTGGATCGCCCTGGCGCTCGCCGCAACCCTGCCGCTGGAAGCGCACTGGACGATGACCGACGAGTTGACCTTTCCGGGCAGGTGGTACGCTTTTGCCGGGAGAGCGGGCTCGCGCTGGTTGTTGAAGCGCGCCGCGCGCATGTACGCGTTCACCAGCATGCCGCCCATGCCGCCGCGCCCGCAGGATACCCACCGGCGCGCCGGCGCGGTGCTCGCCCTGCTGCGTTATGTCCGTCTTCACCCCAACGCCGTGCTGGCATTGGCGCCGGAGGGCGGGGATGCGCCCGGCGGGGTGCTGGCAAGCCTGCCGCCGGGGGCGGGGCGCTTCCTGCTGCACCTGGCAGGCGCCGGTTTCCCCGTGGTACCGGTCGGTTGCTGGGAGGAAAGCGAGGCGCTCTGCCTGCGCTTCGGACCAGCCTACCGCCTGCAGGTGCCTCCCGGCGCCGCCAGCGGGGAACGCGACCGCCTGGCAGGTGAGGCGGTCATGCATGCCATAGCCTGCCAGCTGCCCGCCCGCCTGCAGGGAACCCATGATCGGCTGCAACCCGGGGCTTGAACCTGCGTATACCCATACAGAAAAACTTGTGAGGACCCAACGTGACAGAAGAATCGGTCTGGATCGTCCAGGCCCAGCAAGGTGATGATGACGCTTTCACCTTCCTGGTGGAAGCCTATCAAAAACCGGTCTATAACCTGTGTTACCGGATGCTGGGTGAACCTGAAGCCGCCGAGGATGCGGCGCAGGACACCTTCCTCAAGGCATACCAGAACCTGAACCGTTATGATCGCGACCGCTCTTTTGCCACCTGGCTGCTCTCGATCGCTGCCCATCACTGCATCGATAAACTGCGCCGCAAGCGTTTTTCCACCTTCTCGATCGACGAGGACGAGGAGGGGCAGATCGACCTGCCCGACCGTTCCGCACCCGACCCCGAGAACGAGATGGCAAAAAAGCAGGAGCGCGAAGCCCTGCAGGGACTGCTTCAGGCGCTTGAACCGCTCGACCGGGCGGCGATCATCCTGCGCTACTGGAACGATGCCTCGGAAATTGAAATTGCGCATGCTTTAAAGTTAACCGTACCGGCGGTGAAGAGCCGCCTGCACCGGGCGCGCCGTGCCCTGGCAGCCCTGTGGGAGAACGAAACTCCGCGCATGCGTGCAGAAAGGAAACCTTATGGATCACCAGCCTTTTGAAGACTGGCTCTTGAACGCAGAAGCCCTCGACTCCCGCCAGCGGGAGGCATTGAACGCCCACCTGCAGGGCTGCCGCGCCTGTTCCGCGCTGAGCGCGGTGGACCATGCCCTGCAGACCGCCCGCCAGGTGGAACCCCGGCACGGATTCGTGAACCGCTTCCAGCACCGGCTGGCTGGGAACAAGCAGGGCGTGCGCCGGCGCAACGCGCTCGGTTTTGCCCTGCTGACCCTCAGCGTATCCGGTCTGCTCACCGCCGCCGCCCTGCCGCTGCTGCGCTCGGTGGTCCAGTCGCCGGTGGACCTGGCAGCCTCCTGGTTGTCTGGTCTCGCCGGGTTGTGGGCCTCCATCCAGGCTCTCTTCCATGCCGGGACGGTTCTGGTACGGGTTGCACCCGGCTTCGTGCCGGTCTACATCTGGGCGATCCTGCTCTTTGGTCTTACCGGTTGGAGCGTTGCCTGGGTTTATTCGTTAATGCGATATACAAGAATTGTGCAAGGAGCGTAACCATGAAACTTTCTCTCAAACTGACCTGCCTGCTCATGCTGGCGACCCTGGTCTTCCTGCCGGGGCGCGCCGTCTCTGCTGACGGCGGCACATTCGACGGGCAGGTGGTGATCGGTCAGGCATTCACGCTGGAAAGCGGCGAAACGCTGACCGGTGACCTGCTGGTCTTCGGCGGGTCAGCCGACATCCAGGCAGGGGCGCTGGTGGACGGCAATATCGTCCTGTTGGGCGGCGCATTGATCCTGGATGGCGAAGTGACCGGGGATGTCTCCGCCACCGGCGCCAGCGTGATCCTCGGACCCGCCGCGCACATCGGCGGCGACCTCATCACCGTGGGCGCGACCCTGGACCAGTCCGAATCCGCCCGGGTGGACGGGCAGATCTTCAACACCGCCACCTCGTGGGCGGACGGCGTCACCATTGAGCCCGGGATCGAACCGGTCGTGCCTCTGCCCGAAGTCGTCATCCCGGAGCAGATCTACACCTACCGCCCGCTGGGACGCTTGCTGGATGTGTTCGGCAACGCCTTAGGGATGGGCGTACTGGCGATGCTGGCGGCGCTTTTCCTGGCGCCGCATGCCGGGCGGGTTGCCCGCACCGTCGTGGAACAGCCCGTCATGGCGGGCGGCGTGGGTCTGCTGGTGGCGTTCCTCTCCCCGCTGGCTCTGGTGATGATGCTGCTCACC
>JBFYSG010000192.1:0-10690 GCA_041301835.1 Chloroflexota bacterium
GGCAGCGCATCTCCCTGCTCGAGGTGTGTGCGCAGCAGACTGCGGTTGTGTTCCACGTAGGCATTGCCGCGTGTAAAAGCGTTTGCGTCGAAGTGGTATTCATCGTGACCGATCATACCCCCCAGGGAATCCTGCTGGATGTTCGCCGTGCAGATGACCTCAAGGGCATCGGGATGCACCTGCTCCTGCAGGGCGGCGCGGGTCATGGCGCGGTGCAGCCCGGCGTTCACCCGTCCCTCCGGTTAATCCAGGCCTCGCAACTGGTAGACCGAGACGGGCTGGGTACGACCTTTCACCTGAAGGGGCGCCAGTGCATCTGCCTGCACGCCTCCGGCAAGACTATCGAAAGTCCTTTGGTCGATGAAAACCTGCCCCGGCGCGGCAGCGGTCTCGAGGCGCTGGGCGATATTGACCGTATCACCGATCGCCGTGTAATTGAACAGGTCGTTGGTGCCCACATTGCCGACCATCGCTTCGCCCGTTGAAATGCCGATATGGAAGTTCAAATGATAGACCGGGTCGGCAAAGACTGCATGTGCCAGGCGGGAGCGCTCCATGATGCTCAGGGCGGCGCGCATGGCACGCAAGGCATGGTCAGGCTGGGGATCCGGCGCGTTCCACAGCGCCAGCACGCCATCGCCCCAGAACTTGTCCAGGGTGCCCTCCTCCTCCAGGATGGCTTGCGCCGCCAACGAGAGGTAGTGGTTCAACGTCTTGAACAACATTTCCGGCGCAGTCCGTTCGCTGAAGGAGGTGAATCCGGAGATGTCGGCAAAGAGCGTGGTGACCACCTGGCGGGTACCGTCCAGGCGCAGGTGGGAGGGGTCCGAGAGCAGGCGGTCGCGCACCCGTGGCGCCACCACGCGCCCAAAGGTCTGGCGGATGCGCTCCTGTTCCACCACCAATTGGCGGCGCTCGGTCAGGTCTTCAAAAACGATCGTGGCACCCTTGGTACCCAGGTAGGCATCCCGCAGGGGTGAGCAGGACAGGCGCAGGGTCAGGTCGCCGCGCGGTGGGATGTTGGAGGATATCTCGCGCGCAAGGGTGCTGACGCCGTGCTCCACAGCCTCGAGGGCGGCGCTCTCCATGTCCGGGAGGCGCGGCAGGGCATCAGGCAGGGATCGTCCGACCACCTCGCCGGTCGGCACGCCCAGGATCTCCTCCGAGGCGCGGTTGAACAATGTGACCTTGCGCTGGATATCGGTGGTGATGACCCCGGTGGCAATGGAGGCGAAGATGTCATCCATCAGGTTCTTCATCTCCAGGGTCTGGTCGAAGGTCCGCCGCAGGTTGGTGAACAGGCGCGCGTTCTCCAATGCCAGGGCGGATTGACCTGCAACCGTGTTGAGGAAATCGAGGTCATCGCCGGTGTACGGCTCGCCGGAACGCTTGGCGCCCAGCGCCATGAAACCGATGAGGCTGCCCTCGTACCGCAGCGGCACGAAGACGGAACACTCCAATGCCGCGAAGGCATGCGATCCATCCAAGCCTGTCGGTCGATCCGCCTCGGAAGGCAGGTAGAGCGACCCACGCCCGGCGCGGATGGCAAGGATGAGCGGGTCAATGGCAGGAAAAGACGGGAAGACGCCGGCGGCATGCGCATGCGGCAGGTAGAGGGCATGATCGTCGTCGTAGAGATAGACAATGAAACGCCCCGGAGCCAGCGCCTGCTGCAGTTGCTCAGACAGCACCACAAGCGTGCGTTCAAGATCGGGGGTGATGACCAGGCTGGTCGAGAGCGCATTAAGCACACGGCGGTAATCCGCCGGTGAGCGGTAGAACAGGCGGTCGATGCCGCGCTGCACCAGGCGCCTCAGAGGGGTCAGCCCCAGCACCAGCAAAAGCAGGAAAACGGCGATCAGCAGGGGATCATCCGCCTTCAGCGTGCGGTTGACCAGGATGGAGATCAAGGTCACAAGCCCGAAGAATAGTCCCACCACCGCGCCGGAGGTGATGGCGTATGCCAGCACATTGGCAAGCAGGCGGTCCACATCCAACAGGCGGTACCGCAGGATGGCATAGGTGATCGAGAGCGGCAGGATAATGAGCAGGGGGAAATAGATCGAAGCACGGAACTCCTGCGGTGCACCGAGGGCGGTCGGCAGGAGGTAAAAGAGCATCAGCGGAGCAAATGCCAGCGTTGCGCCAAAGACAATGACCCGGCTTTGCTGGCGCACCATGGGCGAATCGCTGCGGAACAGGCGCCAGGTCAGCATGAAGAACAGGAAGCTGATGGCAAGCGCCATGAAGAAGTAACATACCTGCCAGGCGGTGATGTACTTCAGCGCGCCCGTGGGGTACAGGATCTCGCGGACTGCCGGTATGGCAACCGCAAGGAACAGGAACCAGGAGATCAGGCGGGTGTAAGGTCTGCGTTCCACAAAGGAGAGCGCTTGTGGAAAGACCAGCGCCAGGTGGATGCAGGCGCCTGCCGCCAGGGGCAGGCTGGCGGTCCACAGGGCAACGACATGGCGGCTCGTGTTCATGTCAAAAAAGGTCGTGGTGGCGATGCTGATCGAGGCGGCAAATACCAGCAGGGCGCGGCTGGCACGCAATCCGCCCCGCAGGCGGTATGCCCACAGACCGATTACCAGGAAGACCAGCCCGACGAGATAGGGGACGATGAACAAGCTGGCAAAATCACCCACCGGCAGGCGCGCCGGTGTGAGCGTGACGACCTTGACGGTTTCCTCCCCCGGGGTCTGGAAGGTCAATTCAATTTCACCGGAGCCTGCAGTTCCCAGCAGGGCATAGAAATCCCGGGCAGTCCCCACCGGTTCGCCATCGACCGCGATCAACTGGTCGGGCCAGCGGATGCCACCGGGGGCAAATGTCCATTCACTGCCGCTGATCTTGCTGACAATGTTATTCGGTTCGAGCAGGAGACCGATGAACGGCTGGCGATAGACCTGCACAGCCCAGATGGGTGTCAACACCAGCAGGACCAGCGCCACCAGCGAGGTGGCGAGCGGGATGATGTGCGAATACCATGCCGGGCGGGTAGGTTTACTATTCATGGATAACAGTGCCGGAAGTCGGATCACCGAATTATACGCCAAAGTAGCGCCCCGCTCCCCGGCTTGCTCGCACCCTGCGCGCCGCCAAAGTGTGTATAATTCCAGCATGTCTCCTGCACGGTCACACCTGGGTGATGATGGCACCACCGGCATGCTGGGTGAAGGACGCCTGCCCAAATATGCCCCGCGCATCGAAACCCTCGGCGCGCTCGACGAGGCTTCCGCCGCGCTGGGTCTGGCGCGGGCGCTGACCGGCTCCCCTGCAACCCGCACACTCTTGATGGCGATCCAGCGCGATCTATACGCCATCATGGCAGAAGCCGCCGCCACACCCGGGAACGCCGGGAAGATCAAGAAACTTGAGCCTGAACGCCTGGAGTGGCTGGAGAGCCAGGTCCATGAACTGGAAGCCAATGTCCCCATCCCGCAGGATTTCATTCTTCCGGGTGATTCCCTGCCGGGCGCGGCGCTCTCACTGGCACGCGCCACGATCCGCCGGGCTGAGCGCCACACCGCCAGGCTGGTCGATCGCAAGGAAATGGAGGGCACCATCGTCCTGCCCTACCTGAACAGGCTCTCGCTGGCTTGTTTCCTGTTGGAACTGGCGGAGAACCGCTCCGCCGGACAGGATACAAGCCTGGCAAAGAAATGAAACACTCCCGGAATGCGCTCTCCGGGAGTGTTCTTCATCAGGTCCGCGGCGGGGACCTTACTCCCCGCCCAGAGCCGCCTGGATGGCGGCGGAGATATCCTCAAAACCAGGGACGTATTGCTCGCCTGCCTGGCTGAGGACCCTCTGCATGTTAATGAAAACATAGGGTGTGGAATTGACACCGGAGGTTTCACCCAGGGCAAAATCCTGGTCGATCAGATCCTGGTAGCGACCTTCTTCGAAACAGGCGTTGAAGGCATCCATATCCAGCGAGAGGCTCTCGGCAAAACGCACCAGGCGTTCGTCGGCAAAGGCGCCTTTGTTCTCCCCGTCCCAGTTGGTGAAAAGGATGTCGTGATAATCCCAGAAGGCTTCCTGTTCACCGGCGCACAGGGCTGCGCTGGCAGACTGGTCTGATTCGCGCGTCTCGGCATAATTATCGATGAACGGGTAGAAGTGGAAGGTGTAGTACAGCACACCGGTCTCCACATAGGTGTCGATGATCTGGGTCATCACGATCTGAGAGAAATTCACGCAAGCAGGGCACTGAAAATCCTCCCAGGTATCCATGCGCACCGGGGCAGACGGATCGCCGATGCTGGTCCCATCCACCGGGGCATCGAACGTGCGCGGCACGATCGGGATCACCGGCACCTCGGTCTCGTTCGCCTTGTCGATCACCGCTTGCACGGTGGGCAGGATCAAAGCAAAGACGATCAACAGGGAACCGGCAACCATGAGCAGGATCATAATGATCTTGTTCCGGACACGCTCGCGTTGGCGTTTCTCGCGCATTTCCGTTCTTTTGCTCATCCACATCTCCTTCAAAGGTTAAGTGGTCGGATTTTGCCACAGGCAGGGAGGTTTGTCCAGACAGAAACCCGTTCTCCTTCGGGAAAACGGGTTTCTTCTCATCCATTTCTCATCTCGCGCTCAATGCGCGCCGAGCCAGTCAAGCATAAAGGCAAATACCTGTTCCTTCTGCGGTTCGTTGTGGAGTTCGTGCAACATCCCCTCCCACATCTTCAATGTGCAATCCCCTTTGACCAGGTCGGCGACTTCCTGGCTGCCGCGCGGGCGCGCCAGCGTGTCCTGCGTGCCGTGCATCAGCAGAAGCGGCACCGGGAACTCCGCCGCATGGGCGAACACCCACCGGATCGCTTCGAACGAGGATTTGCCAAAGCTGAACGAGATGCGGTCGTGCACCAGTGGATCTTCACGGTACTTCTTCACCACCTCGGGATCACTTGAAAGGTCGCCGGCATCCAGACCACTGGGCATGGAGGCGGTGGGCGTCAGTGCGCCCAGCAGTTTTGCCAAGCCCACTTTGAACTTCTGATCCTCGAGCGAGGTCCGCAGACCCGGTGAGGTAACAATGGCACCATGTACGTCCGGTTTTCGGCTCAGGGTGTAATACAACACCAAGATCCCGCCCAGACTGTGACCGTACATGAAGATGGGTTTCCCGGGATGGTCTGACCGCACCCGGGCGAGTACAGCGTCGATATCCTTCATATAATCTTCATACGAGGCGACATGACCGCGCGCCCCGCCCGATCTGCCATGCCCGCGCAGGTCAAAACCGAACAGCCCGTAGCCCTTGCCCGCCAGCATGGCACCGACATGGGCATAACGCCCGGCATGCTCGCCAAGCCCATGCACCAGGACGATCGCCGCCTTCATGTCCCCGTCCGGGCTCCATTCGCTGGCTGCCAGTTCCAGATCATCATGGGATCGAATAGTCCATTCCTTGTTTTTCATCCTTTTTCTCCTTGGATCATGGATACACCATCCCTCAGGACGATGGTTTTACCTCTCCGACCTCAAAACGGCAGTACGGATCGCCGCGGGCAATGCAGTGGGTTTCCGTGATCTCATGCTCCTCCCCCGTTGCCCAGCGCACCGCCTCGGCGATCGAGCCAACATACAGATGGCAGATAGGCTGATCGCTGTGCCTGCCCATGCAGATACCGCAAGTGGATTCGCAGTACGCGATGGTGTTCTCCTGCTCCTCCACCCAGGCTTCAACCTGCGGGTTGGTCTTTTTCAAAGCGCTGACCAGTCCGTTGAGCACGAACTTGATGCGCCCCCGCCCGGGCATGAGTTTCAGCGCCGCACCTGCCACGCCCATCAGGGCACCCTGCTCGCGTATGCCGTACTGGAAGGATGCCTTGCCGATGCGCCGCAGCATGCCCTTGCCACCGCGCCCGTAGAAAGACTCGATGGCTTCATTGAACCGGGCATACTCGGTGGTCTTGATGCCCGGGTTGGTATCGTTGGGCGGGAAATTCCCAATATAACGCTCCAGCCCCACGCTGCGCAGGACGGCATTCAGCCCGTTCTCGCCCATGACCTCCTGCGCGGACATGAACGCCTGCCTGACCAGCCCGTTCACAATGACTGCATCTTCCGGATTAATCATCCTGCAACCTCCTGTGTGAAAGCGGGTTCTCGTACACCGGATAGCGCTCGCCGGTCTCCACGAACCCCAGCCGTTTATAAATGACGAGTGAAATGGCATTATCACTCTGGGTATTGACCGTAAAACGATGGACTCCGTGCGGTTCTGCCTGAGCGAACAGGTGCCGCACCAGTGCCTGCCCGATACCCTGACCCTGCACTTCGGGGACGACCGCCAGCCGGGCAAGGTGAACGCCATGGGCATTGCGGGTGCTGATCTGGTAAGCCACGATGCGCCCCTGCACTTCGCACACCGTGCTGAATGCCGCCCGCGCATGAGCCCGGCGCAGGTCGTCGAGGGAGTTCTGCCAGAGAGGCATGAAGGCGGCGGCATCCACTTCCGCCACGCCTGGCAGGTCATGGATGAGCATGTCGCGCAGGGCAGGGAACTCCCTGCTCGTTCCCCGGTCGGTCGAAAAAGGTTCGGACCTGTTCTCGTCGCTGCGTTCCAGCATGACAAGCTGCTGGTGGGTGGAAAAACCGCCCGCTTCCAGCAGCGGCACCATCCAGCCCTGCAAGGCTATGGCGGCAGCCAGGCTGGCAGTCGTGGATGCCAGTTGGACGCCAGCCGCCTGCCAGAGCAGACTCCAGGCTTGCTCCACCTCGCCGGCAGCGCTAACGGCAAAGAACCGCAGCCACGCCACACCGGTGGCATCCACCGGGCAAGCCAGGGCACCGGTCAACGCCTCACCCTGCGCCAGCACCAGGAAAGGGGCAGAACCGATCCAGCTTAGCGGTTCACGCCAATCCAGATGCCGGTGCACATAGGGGCATGTGAGCAACCCGGATAACTGGCGCTGATCCGGGAAGACAGCCGGGCGGAGCGTGGGAACAACCATCATAGCCGGAAGAACAGCAGTTTCTTCATCAACCGCTGTTTGGGCGTCGGATCCTTGACCCCTGCCAATCCTGCCTGCAGAGCGATGACCGCGTTAATGAATTTAAATCGCCGCAAGTGCAGGGCAGAGAGCAACTGCATGACATGCAGGCGCATCTGGTCTTCCCCGGCTTGTTCCAGCGCCTGCCCGGCTTTTTCAAAATCGCTGATCGCTTCAGGGATGCGCCTCAGCGCCTGCAGGACCGTGGCGCGGTTGGCACAGGCAATACCCAGGCGGCGTTGATCGCCGCGGGCAGAGAAGATCTCCCCGGTGCCTTCCACCGCCTCGAGTGCCGCCTGAGGCTCCCCGGCGCGCAGGCGCGCAACGCACAGGTTGTTCATCATTTCAGCCGCCATGAGTTCATCCCCGGCAGCGCGATATGCCTGGGCGGCATCCAGGAACGCCTGCGCAGCCGCCGGCAGGTCACCGGCTTCATACAACTGCCTGGCTTGTGTTACCAGGGTCTGGGGATCCGCAGTCGGTGTCATCACAGGGTGATATCCAGCAGGTCTTCCGCCACCGAGCGCAGTTTCTCGGTGGACATGTTGCTTAATTTCATGGCGAGTTCCAGGTAGGGGCGGTTGACCGGTCGGCATATGAATTCACGCAGTTCCACCGGGATCTGCAGGAATTCGGCTATGGCTTTCTGCTGGGTCATCCACCTGCCGATGGGACCGCCCTGGTCGAAGAGCGCCTCGACCCTGCCCCCCAGGATGGAAAGCAAGCCTTCCAGTTCGGGCAGGGGAATGGCTCGTTCGCCAGTCTCATAGGATCGCAGGCGCGGCACCGACAGACCCGATTCTTTCGCCAATACCGGCAGGGACAGGCTGGCTTTCTCCCGCTCCTGGCGCAGCAGGGCACCCACCAGGCGTTGGCGAATGCCCACCAGGGCAGGCAAATTCATCTCCTCAATGGAAGCCAGGTCGTCGTAGCGCGCATCCTTGCCCCAAAAATGGTTCATGGGCAAAGAGAAGTAATAAGCCAGGATCTCCAATTCCGGCAGGGAAGGTGATTTCCTGCCCTCCTCCCAGGCGCGAAAAATGCCGACCGGCACACCGGTGGCTTTGGCGCACTCGGGCAGGGTCTTGCGTTGTGTCATGCGGGCATCGCGGATGAGCACACCGAGCTTCTTGGCGCGTACAACAACATGGGCTTGTAAGGTCATAGCATATCCTTCTTCCTCGAGCCACCGTCAGGAGCGTGGATGAGGCAATCATGCCTGCGGTATCGGCGGATGGATCCCGCCATTTTCAGCGCTGCGGCTTTTCAGCCAGTTCGATGATCTGCGCGGCGATGTCCTTCATGGTCATGGTCGTGGCATCTTCCGGGTTCCGGATGGTGAAGGGTTCATGGCGGTTGTTGGCAACTGTCATGTTTTCACCCAGGTAAGGCAGGGTCAGTCGGACCGGTATGCCGATCAATTTTTCCACTTCCGGTCTGGAGAGACCTTCCAACCCGACCGACCGGTTTTGAATGGTAAAGAAGCGCTCGGTCTCCACGCCCAGGGTGCGCAGGTATTCAACCAGGGTACGCGTCAGCGTGCCGGTAGCCAGGTCGGTGCCAAGAACCAGGACGAATGCGTTCGCCTGCTGGATGATCGGCAGACTGATGCGCGAGAGCGTGCGCCCAAGATCCATGAAAAGGTAATCAAAGGCGCCCTGCATGGCATTCACGATCAGGTTGATGCGGTCGGGATTCAATTGACCGGTGGATGCCGGGTCCTGCGAACCGGCGAGAAGATGGAAATTCCATCCGGGGATGGCAGGCAGTTTCTCTGAAAAATACTCGGCGGTGATCATCTCCGGGGAAAGCATGGCGGAGGTGATGATGTTGACGCGGTCGTCCGAGCCCACGATGCTGGCGATCGAGCCGAGCGGCAGGACCAAGTCGAAGACCGCCACGGACTTTTCGGGATTCGCCTGGGCGGCAAGCGTGGCAAGGTTGGCGCACAGCGAGGATGTACCCAGACCACCCTTGGCGGAAAGGAACACGATGGTCCTGCCCCGCTTGTGCGGTTTCTGGACAATGCCCTGCGGGTTTGGCAGGAATTTCAGGATCTGCTGCAGGGTGTTGCCGGATTTGATCATGAACTCATTGCATCCGGCAGCCAGCAGCGCCGCCATGCCTTCGGGATCCTCGCGGGAAGAGAGTGCCAGGCACAGCACATTGGCGGTGCGCCGATCCTGCCGCAGGCGTGTGACCAGGTCCACACCTTTCAGGTCGGGCAGGTAGGGATCAAAAATAATGATCTCAGGCTGGTCCTTCCAGGCGGTGATGAGACCCTCGCGCCCTGCCGCGGCGCTCAGGACGGTGAACCCCTCGCGGGTCAGCATGGCGGTGAGATAATTCCGGCTGGCAGCATCCGGGTCGATGATCAGCAGGGTGACAGGGGGTTTATTCATACTGCACCTGATTCGGTCATCCTTCCAGCGGAGGCATTAAATAACCCAGACCGGAGCGGGTGACGATATGACGGGGGGAATGGGAATCCTCCTCCACTTTTTGGCGCAGGCGCGCAATTGTAACCCACAGGATCTCCTTGTCCTCGCGATACTCCACCCCCCAGACGCTGGTCAGAAGTTCCTCGGCGGTCAGCACCTTGCCAATATGATGCGTGAACTGGAGCAGGAGGCGGTATTCGGTGGCGGATAGATAGACCGAGGCATCCCCCAGCCAGACCTCGGCGCGGGCAAAATCGATGCGCAGGTCGCCGTGCGTGAAGAAGCGAGTCTGACCGACATCGGTCACCTGGGCGCGGCGCAGCACAGCGCGCACCCGGGCAAGCAGTTCGGTCACGGAGAACGGTTTGACCAGGTAATCATCGGCGCCGACATCCAGCCCGTGCACCCGGTCCTGCTCCTCGCCCTTGGCGGTCAGGATGATGATTGGCACATTGGAATACTGGCGGATGCGCTGGCAGACCTGGAAACCATCCATGTGCGGCATAATCACATCCAGCAGGACCAGGTCCACTCCGCCAGCCGAGAAGGCTTCGAGTGCTGCCTCACCGTCCGAAGCGGTATGCACCTGGTAGCCTTCGGTCAGCAGGTTGGCTTCCAGGAGGCGCAGGTAACGGGGTTCGTCATCAACAACCAGGATACGCACAGGCATGGCTACCTCTTCGCCGAACCCGGGGGCTGCCGGTTCGGCAATTCGATCCGGAAGGATGTCCCTTTTCCGGGCACTGTCTTTACGGATATGTGACCCTCGTGGGCTTGCACGATCTGCATGCAAATGAACAACCCCAGCCCCGTGCCGCGCTTATGGCTGCCGTCGGAGACCCGGTAGAAGCGGTTAAAAAGATAAGGCAGGTGTTCGGTGGGAATGCCGGGACCCTGGTCGGAGAAAGTGATCACCTGGTTCTTCTCCTCCACCTTCAAGGAGATGCGGATGGGCGCGCCGGGAGCATACTTGAGGGCATTATCGAAGAGATTATTAAACACCTGGCCCAGCCGGACGCTATCCGCCAGGATCGGAGGGGTTGCCTGCAGATCCACTTCGATATTCAGATTCTTGTGGCGTCCTTCCTGGCGCACGACCAGGTCGCGCAGCAGGGCTTCCAGGCGCACCGGCTGCAGGTCCATGGGCATCGTGCCGCTTTGCAAACGGGCGGAATCCAGGATTCGGTCGATCAACAGGACAAGTTGGTCGGTCTCTTCATCAATGATCGTCAGGAATTCACG